>JAFSTJ010000614.1 GCA_017450525.1 Victivallales bacterium
CGGCATCAATATAATCACTATTAAATAAATAGTATTTTATTCAAAATAGCTTGCTTAATCTAGGTGAAATGCTACATTAAGGCAAAATAAAAACTAAACATATCAGGAATAAAGGAGACCATATAATGTGGAAATACACTGACAAGGTAATGGATTACTTCCTCAATCCGAGGAATGTAGGTGAAATAGAGGATGCGGATGCAGTGGCAGAGGTTGGCAACATCACCTGTGGCGATGCATTGAAACTTTACCTTAAACTGGATGAAAACGGCAGAATCGCGGACGCCAAATTCAAGACATTCGGCTGCGTCAGCGCCATCGCCTCGTCGTCAGCATTGACGGAACTCATCAAGGGCAAGACGCTTGATGAGGCGGCAAAAATCACAAACCAGGACATCGTGGCAGTGCTGGGAGACTTGCCCCAGGAGAAAATGCACTGTTCCGTCATGGGAATGGAGGCAATGCACGCCGCCATTGCCGACTACAGGAAGCGCCACGGCATCAAGGTTGAGGAAGAAGAGGACAATGACGACCACGAAGGGCGCATTGTCTGCAAATGCTTTAACGTGACAGAAAACAAGATACGCCGTATCGCCCTGGCAAACAACCTGCACACGGTGGCGGAAATCACCGACTACACCAAGGCAGGCGGCGCATGCGGGCGCTGCCTGGATGACATTCAGACAATTCTGGATGACTTGTGGCACGAACACAGTGCCTCCAGCGCACAGGCATCAGCCACGCCAAAGACGGACTTTGACAGCCTGTCCGCCGTGAAGAAAATTCTGCTGGTCAATGAGGTCATCGACAAGGAAATACAGCCGCAACTGGCACAAGACGGAGGCGGTGTGGAGTTCATTGACCTGAATGGCAACGAAGTCCAGGTGCGCCTTACTGGACATTGCAGCTGCTGCCCTCACGCTGCAGCCACGCTGAAAGGCCTGGTGGAAGAAAAACTGCATGAACTGGTATCGCCCAAACTGGTGGTCAAGGAGGCGTAGATTTATGGAAACTGTCTATTTTGACAACAATGCCACAACTGCCGTGGCGCCAGAGGTGTTCGAGGCAATGACGCCTTTCCTCACGCGGCTCTACGGCAATCCTTCTAGCATCCACACGTTCGGCGGGCAGGTAATGGCGCATATCGACCAGGCACGTGAGAGGCTTGCTGCTCTTCTCGGTGCGCAGACATCGGAAATCATCTTCACTTCCTGCGGCACAGAAAGCGACAACGCCGCCTTGAGAAGCGCATTGCTCACCAGCAAAGGGCGCAATAAACTGGTGGTATCCCAGGTGGAGCACCCCGCAATTCTTAACGTGGCAAAGGACCTTGAGCGCAATGGAACGCTGGTGGAAAGAATACCCGTCGATGCCAATGGTCGCCTGGATATGGAACGCGCAAGGGAAATGATTGACGAACAGACCGCGCTGGTGTCTGTGATGTGGGCTAATAACGAGACTGGCAATATACAGCCGGTGCGCGAACTGGCGGAATTGGCCCACAGTAAAGGCGCACTATTTCATACAGACGCTGTGCAGGCAGTTGGCAAGGTGCCAATGAACATGTCGGAAGGCTGGGTGGACTTCCTGAGCCTGTCAGGCCACAAACTGCACGCGCCCAAGGGTGTCGGCGCATTGTATGTGCGCCGCGGCGTGCGTTTCCACCCATTTGTGATAGGCGGGCATCAGGAGGACAGCCGCAGGGCTGGCACCGAAAACGTGGCTTCCGTGGTTGGTCTTGGAATGGCGGCTGAACTGGCCGCGCAGAACATCGACAATGAAAACACACAAGTCAGCAAGTTGCGGGACCGCCTGGAACAGGGCATTCTGAACGCAATACCCGAAGTGCGTGTAAATGGGGACAGGGAGCACCGCCTCCCCAACACCACCAACATCTCATTTGAGTTCATTGAGGGCGAGTCCATACTGAACCTGCTGGACCAATACGGCATCTGCGCCTCCAGCGGAAGCGCCTGCACCACTGGCAGCCTGGAACCATCCCACGTCCTGCGCGCAATGGGCCTCCCCTATACAGCCGCCCACGGCGCAATACGCTTCAGTCTGTCACGCTATAATACCATTGAGGAAGTGGATTTCGTACTGGAGAAACTGCCTCCCATCATCGCCCGCCTCCGCGAAATCTCCCCCTACTGGAACCAGAAGAACTAATATGCGGGCGCCGCTTCGGCGCCCACATTGTTTTTAAATGCAGTAGTCAAGGACGCCTTCCGCGGCTTTGCCCTGGCTGTATTCCTGGAGAATCTGCTCAAATGTGATGTTGCGCATAAGGTCGCGTATTCCGTCGTTAAGGCGCACCCAGATGCCACGTGCCGTGCATTCGTTATTATGTGCGCACTTCTCGGGTGCCATGACGCAATCGACAATGGAAATTGTGCCTTCCATCGTCTCCAGGATATCCAGCAGCGTGATTTCCTTGTGTGAGCGAGCCAGGAAGAAGCCGCCCTTCATACCGCGCACCGAGCGCACCAGGCGTGCGCGGCGCAAGTCAATTATCAGGCGGCTGATATATTTTTCCGATATCTGCTGTGATTCGGCAATGTCCCGCACCAGACGTGGTTTAGCGGGGTCGTGAGTGGCCAAATCTATCAAAATGCGTAGGCCATATCTGCCTTTGGTAGAGATTTTCATAATGTGTCTCCTTTGGGTTTTCTTGATGGTTTCTGGTCGATAATGTAATATAGTTTTCTTTTTTTCCACACACAAAAACAAAAATGCAATTGAATTAGTATTATTTCCATGTAATCTGGGACTAATGGGACTTATGGGACAGATGGGACAGCTGGAAAATTGCATCCCATTAGTC
>JAFSTJ010000615.1 GCA_017450525.1 Victivallales bacterium
GATTTCCAATGGCAGGACCGCCTTGAATGCCCTGCCCGTCTTGTCCACAATGGAGGCATTGATGCTGAAGTCCTTTCCTCGTTCCAACTTTTCTGGCGCCACCATCTTGACGCTGGCAATTTCACGTGGCAATGCCAGTATTATGCTGCCCCAAGCTGGTTCCAAATCCACTTTAAAATAATTTTCGCCATTTGTGATTTCAAAGCCAATCTTCTTGTGTGCCACCAATTCGTATGCGGCGGCAATAGGCTTGTCAGTGATAACGGAAATCTCTCCAGAAACAGGCAAGCCCTTCTCCATGACGCGTTTCCACTGCCCCACATAGTCGCCGTAAGTGCGCTTGTCGTTCACGGCAAAGATGTAATCTGCCTCGCCAGAGGCCCTGCGGTGCACGATAATATCTTGGCTGCTGGCAGACATTCGGGGCTGAATGCAACTCAACAATTTATGGCGCAGTTCAAGTCCAAACTTCTGCAATTTGGCCTTGCTTTCCTGATTGTCCAGCACATTCCTTGACACAGAATGGAAGCGGATGTCAGGCATCAGTTCCTGGTTCAGATTCTCGTCCGCCATTAGAATCAGTCCCTCCGCCTGCAAGGAGCGCAACTTTGCGAGCAGCTTGTCGCTTAACACACAAAGCGATGGCACAATGAGGACCTTGCACTTCCCATTGTCCAAATCGCCGCGGAAAACGTGCTCCTCATAGCAGAAGCCAGCATCTATGTGCGCCCACTGCAATGCCATGTGCAAATCAGGAATCCAGCCATTGCCCCATCCCCAGGGATGGCTGCCGCCATACAAGGCATTGGTGAAACTCTCAAGTATCATGACTTCAGGCTGGACGTCATCCACATGCTTCAATGCGGGCCCCAACGGCTTGACCACAGCGCCCGTGAACTTTGGATAGACCTTGGTGACCTCGGGATTGGTGAAGCGGTAGGAATGATTGCGGGGCCTCAGCCAAGAACCCTGCCCGTGTGTATCCAGATATGAGACTTTTCTGGTGATTGCAACCCAGAAGCCCTCCATCAGGCAGTCAGGTGCAGGAGAAATGTATTTCGCATTGGGTTCACGGGCGAGCCACTCTGGTGGATTTTCCACTTTCATGGATGACGGCGCAGTCTGGTTTCTGTACCAGATGCCCTGGTTTCCAATGCCGTACTCCTGCTTGTTGTCCGCAAGGCAAATCAGTTCGTCTAAAATCTGCCCCAGTTTAATGGGGTCTGGATTGCAGTATGCCCAGGTACTGACCTGCGACACCCTTCCGCCAACGCCTAGATACGGCATTCCACGGGTGGCGGGTGCAAAGTCCGACCTGAAAGTATCGCGTCCGATTATCCTGGTGGCCAGGTCGCCAATGTCGCCGTTCAGCTTGTCCCATCCATCGCCCTCGCGCCAGAACCACTGCCAGAAACGATATTCGGGGTCATCCACTGAAACAATGCGGTTCCACGACATGTTGGGATGCGCGGAATATGAGATTGGGCCACGCCCCGACACGATGCCAGGTATGTCATCAAGACCAGTGGCCTCCTTGAGTCTCTTGCGGGCGTTCTCCGTAAAGCTGACTTTTGTGCCGTCCTTCATCTCGTTGTTGGTGTAGATGCGGTCCCAGCCAGGATGCGTGCCGAATGCCCTGGCCGCATCGCCAACGGCGGTCATTGCCGCCTCATAAACGGCAGGTTCGGAGGCATCAAGATTGGCGCGGGCGTATGGCTTGCCGTCGCGGTTTATCTGAAGGTACTTTCCATCCTTCACAAAACGCTCGTTGATGCGTGTCTTGTCATCGCAGAAAAGGCCGTGCTCCAGATTTTTGTCCAGAGATTCCACTGCACGGGCGGCGGTGAAATCCGTCAATTTGCCTCTGCGGGCGGAAAGGATGTTGTGCACGTGTGTTATTCCAAGGCTGTGCACATAGTCCATGATTCCCTCTTCAAATTGATCTGCGGCCTGAAACACCAGGAAATCAGTCCTTTCAGGAACAATGCTGACTTTCAATTCGCCCTTTCCCAGTTCCTTGCCGTCCTTGTCCACAAATGTGAGTTTCATAGGATACTTTCCTGGCATAAGATTGCTTTCCACAGGGAATGTCACGTATGCCACACTGTCCGCCTCTGCACTGAAAGGCTGCACATTCCTATAGGGCACATTATCAATGACAGCAGTTGCCGTGCCCTCCAGTTTTTCAGCCGTGGTGTTGTAGAACTCAGCAGTGATATAGCAGTTCTTTTCCCTGCGCATGAAAACACGCCTGCTGCCGTATTTCTTGGAGACCATGTCTATCTTCGAGAACTTCTTCGCCTCCCGCGGCTCAATGCGCAGTTTCTGGATTACGGACGCCAATATGCCATA
>JAFSTJ010000616.1 GCA_017450525.1 Victivallales bacterium
AGGTCGTACTTCTCGATCAGATCCAGCAATGTCTTTTTCTGGTATTCGTATGCGGCTGGATTCTCCAGGTCGATGCGGCAGCATTTGTGCCCAGAGTTCACTTTGATGAACCATTCTGGATGCTCAAGTACCACAGGTGCCTTTTCGTAGAAGCGCTCAGGCTCTGTCCAGATGCCGAAGCCCAGGCCAGCCGCCCTTACCTCGTCCGCAAAATCCTTCATCTTACCGAAGAATGCAGTATCGGTGCGTTCGCGCCAGTCCCCCACTGCGCCCCAGCCTTCGCCTGATGGACCAAACCAGCCTGCGTCAATGACGAATATCTCGCAGCCGATTTCCTTGGCCGCCTTGAGTTGTTCACGCAGACGCGGCACATCCAAATCTGAATACGTGTCCAGCCAGGTATTGTATTCAACTGGCATTGGGCGGCGTGGTATCTCCATATTGTTAAGGACAAAACGGTGCAACTGCCCAGAGGCCAGTTCAAAATCCTTAAAGTGCTGAATTATCACCTGGGGCAGTTCCCATTCCTCGCCAGGCTGAAGGCGGAACGCCAGCGTCTCGTCCGATATTCCCAAATCCACCCTTGCCTTCGGTGTTGTGTTGCTGTATGCCAGGAATTGCACGCGTATGCGCCAGTCACCAATAGGCAGCACATGCAGGGCCACGCCTTCGGGACGCCCCAGTTGACGCAGCGCAATATATGGCGTATTGCCTTCAGTTGTGCGGGCATTGGCATGGGACAGCAGGATGCCCCTGTCATCCAGGGCGGCCCAATGCCCTCTGTTCTCATCGCCCCAGCGGCTGAATTGCGTGTACGCCTCGTATGGTGCAGGCGGCAATGTCACGCTTACAAATGCCCTGTTGAAGCAGATTTCCTGGGCGGAAGTGTTCTTTATCACAGGGGATATAAGCGAAATGCCCTTTTCCTCCTTTACGGAGCAGCTTAGGTCAAAAATGCCATCAACGCCTTTATCCAAATTGTCCAAATCATAGTAATGCCCATTGCACATTGCAACAAGCCCGACACTCAATTCCTTCAACATTCCAAATGTCCTCTTCTGTTTATAGTAAAAAACTCAAATCAATTTTGGATAAATTAAGGCAAGGGCAGGAATATTCAATGGCCTTCGCCAGAAATTGTGCGCACAAACAATATCAAACAGTGCCATATTACTCGCTGAGACAATACAGAGGCATTTTACAGTTGAAAATGAGAATAAGCAAGTTAAATTGCCAAGGTTTTTATTTTTAGCATTTTTATATAGTCCAACCAAACAAAGGGAGCAACAATGAAGAGATTGTCCATTATGGCAAGTCTGCTGCTGGCTGGCGCCATGGTGTCATCGGGCGATGACCTCATGTCCAGGCACCAGGCTTTCAGAAGCGCCATCGCCAAGAATCCAACCGCCGCGCAAAAGTATTTGAATGACCAGGACGCGGAGATTCGGCGCTATGCCGTTTACACCATCGCCCTAAAAAAACTGGGAAACTACAAGGAAGTCCTTATAAATGCAACAAAGGACAAGGACAGCCAGGTACGCCTCACGGCTGTTTCCGCACTCAATGCCCTCACATCCAATGATGCAAACATCATCAAGCTGATGGACAGCATTGCCAGAACAGACACGGACAACCAGGTAAGGCAGATCGCATTGAAGGCATCATGGCCATTCCATCGCCAGACCACCCTGCTCCGCGACGACAAGGACTGGGACCACGATGTGGTGGTTGCAAAGAAATTTGAGATTCCTGCGGACAACTGGAAAATCAAGACGGATCCCGACATTTCAGGGCACGTGAAGGGCTGGTTCGCAAAGGACTTCAAGGACGACGACTGGCAGAAAATCAAGGTTGGCCACTGGGAAAACCAATGCCTGCCAGATTATGACGGCTTCGCCTGGTACCGCATCAAGTTCAAGATGCCTCCCAAGATGGATTTCACATCAATCGAGCTTGCGTTCGGCGCAGTTGATGAAGGTGCCTGGGTATGGCTCAACGGCGTTTATCTCGGCAGCCACAACATCGGTGTTGCTGGATGGGATGTGCCATTCAACCTGGACTGCCGCAAGGAAGCAATCTGGGGCGAGGAAAACGTGCTGGTCGTGCGTGTGCAGGACACATCCTCTGCAGGTGGCATCTGGAAGCCAATCAGCGTGGAGATCCTGAAGTAAGAGTGATAATTGAACAGTGGACAGTGGACAGTGGACTGTGAACTGTAAGTAGTTGTAAGAAATAAAGAAATATTAGTGGCAAAGGAATAGTGGTAAGGGAATAGTGGTAATAACTGTCCACTGTCCACTGTCTACTGTCCACTGATAAATAACGGAGGCATAAATATGTTCAAGAAGATTTTGGCAACAATCGTTTTAGTCGCAATGGCAGCATTTGCGGCGGATACGCTCATCGCAGAATGGGACTTCAGCAAGGAAGACGTGCTTTCATCGGGCAAGATGCCATTCCTGCTGAGGCATTCAAAAGGCGAAACTGACGGCGGCGCAAAGATTGAGAATGGCTTACTCATCTGCACGCGTGAGGCAAAACAGGACAAGCCAAACGGCATCGCTTCTGTCAAGCCCTGCCCTGACTTCTCGCCCAAAGGCGCATTCAAGTTCACGGCGGATTTCAAGTTCGAGGAGAACCTCCATCGCCAAGGCATTGTTGGAACACTCTTTGACAACAAGTACGTAACAATGCCAAACAAGGAGAATCAAAAGAAATACCATAAGGGCTTCCAGATTTCATTCCGCGTATATCCCAATGACAAGTATGTACCACGTGCGGCCTTCGGCTTTGGCGACAAGTCAAAGGAAGTTTCAGGAAAGCAAGTAATTCTGAAAAAAGGCGAAATGCATCATCTGGAGATATACTTTGATGCAAAGGGAAATGTGACATTCACCATCAACGGCAAGGCAGCTGGTACTGCTGTTGTTCCAGAAGGCCCCATTGCGCCCAGCACACTTACAACTGTGATTGGTGACCGCTATGGCTCTTCATTCTCCACATTTGGCGGCGCCATTTCAAAAGTCGCACTCTACAATGTTGAAGAAGAGGCCGCACCAGCGCCCGAAGCAGGCAAATAAAATACAAAGGAGACATATATGAAAAAATACATCGCATTTATACTCTGCCTCCTTGCATTCTCATTCGCAAGTGCGGCGGAATTAAAGGAGATTGCCAGTTGGGACTTCAGTTCCAATGATCCGCTTAACTCAGGCACATTCCCTCTGAAGCTCAGGGGAGAATCCAAAATTGAAAACGGAATGCTCATCTGCGGCGGCTCGGACATCAACAAGCCCAACGGCGCAGTCATGGTCAAGAACGACAAGGCAGTCACTCCAAAGGATGCCTTCAGCATAACAGTGGAATTCATGCTGGACGACACACTGAAGCGCCAGAACAAAGGCTGTGCCATACTCTGGGATTCCAAGTATGTCACACTGCCAAAGGGCAATAACAAGACACAGCACAGGGGCTTCCAGCTGTCAATCAAGACAGGCAAAAGCTATTCCTTCTCAGCAGCTTTCGGCTTTGGCGACAAGTCAGCCTCAGCCACCAGCAACAGCATAAACCTGACACAGAAGGAAAAGCATACAGTGAAAATGCTTTTCACCGCAACAGGCAAGGTCACCTTCATTTGCGACGGCCAGAACCTGGGTACAAAGCCAGTGCCGACTGGCTCAATCGTGCACTCCTCATACGCGCCAGTGATTGGCGACCGCCACAGCACGAACTATTCTGTTCTTGGCGGCGGCATCTACAAGGTCACCATCAAGGAAGAAGAATTCATTCCATTAGAAGTCATGGCGGACACATATTTCCGCAAGGCATTCGAACGCGGCGAGGAAAACGTGGCAGTCCATGGCATCATGGCAAACTTCAGCAAGGATGCACTCAAGAACGTCACCATTCAGGCTGAAACACTGGGCAAGGCACTGCCAGACACCAAGATTCCAGAACTGGCCGCAGGTCAGAAATTCCAGTTCTCATACAAAATTGACAGCTACCTGCTGCCAGGCAAATACGAACTGAAATGCAGGGCACTTGATGCGGACGGCAAGGAAATCAGCAAGACTGTCATCCCATACGTCATAGTCCACGCATACGGTGACTTCATGCCAGTCGTCCTCTGGGGAGGCGGCTCGATATCTGATGTGAAGGGCGCTGGCTTCACACACATGGGTTCAGGCATCTTCCCAATCAGCGGCGAGTTCAACAAGAGCAACCTGCCAGGCTTGCTGGATAGGCTAGACAATCTTCTGGAGAATGGCCTGTATGTTTACACCAGCGTTCATACAAAATATCGCTTCATGACTTCAAAACGTTTCCAAAACCTGAACAGGAAAGGCGAGCCATACAAGCGGGCAGGCCTGGAAGCAACGCATCCTGAAGTAAGGCGCGAATTCGCGGAGGTAATGGCGCAGACCGCGGAGGCAGTGGGCGACCATCCGGCCTGGGACGCAACACTTATCAACAGTGAAATCAGAGGCAGCGCATCACCCTCCTTCACTGGACACCAGGAAGCAAATTTCAAAAAATACGCAGGCTATGACATTCCTGCCGATATTGAAGGCGGCGGCCCCAAAACATACCATGCTGACCCCAAGTTCCCTTGGAATCGCATCATCGATCCAAAGGAGCCACATTATGTGTACTACACATGGTACAAGCGTAACGGCGATGGCTGGAACGATCTGCAGACACTCATAAGCGATACTTTGCACAAATATGTTAAGCACCATCACTTCACATTCCACGACCCAGCAGTGCGCGTCCTTCCACTCTGGGGTTCTGGCGGTAAAGTCGATGTGATTTCACAGTGGACCTATACCAACCCAGACCCAATCAAAATCGGTGAGGCACCTGGTGAAATGCTGGCAATGGCGGACGGCAATCCAGGCCAGAAGGTCATGAAGATGACGCAGGCCATCTGGTATCGCCGCGCAACCGCCCCCATGGAGGTCGAGGTCAAGAATCCACCAGAATGGCTCGCCCGCGAAAAGAAGGCCGCCTTCATCACCATTGCGCCTGACTTTGTGCGCGAGGCAATATGGAGCAAGGTTTCCCGCAAAATCGACGGTATTATGTACCACGGCTCAGGCTCCTTGCTGACAGTCCAGGACCACGGCTACCGCTACACCAATCCCGAGAGCAAGAAGGTATTGGCAGACACAGTTGCACGCGTCATACGCCCATTGGGACCGACGCTGAAGAAGATTCCAGAAAGGCTGCCTGAAGTGGCTATTCTGGAAAGCGCCACAGGCTGGCTCTATGCAAGTTCACACGCAACTGGCGGCTGGAGCGGCAACTGGACCGCAGACCTGCATCTCGCCCTACAGTGGGCAAACATCCAGCCCGCTATCATCTACGAAGAGCATCTCCTTACAAACCTGAAACTGGACAACTTGAAGGTCATCTTTATTCCTGGCGCAGAAGTACTCACCGAAACCGTGCTTGCAAAGTTGCAGGAGCTGCAGAGCAAGGGCGTCATCATCATCGGCGATGAGTTCACTACGCCTGGATTGATGGTGGACTTCCGTCTCAAGTCCATCAAGCGCCGCAGCAAGGATCCCAAGGGCTCCAAGGAAGATTTCCAGAAACTGGGCAAGGAAATCGCAGCCATGCTCAAGCCATACTACAACAGCCCAATCGAGGCCAGCAATCAGGATCTGGTGATACGCCGCCGAGGCAACGACAGCGCGGACTACGTCTTTGTGCTGAATGACAAGCGCACTTTCGGCGACTATCTTGGACAGTGGGGAATGGTCATGGAGAAGGGCCTTCCCAACCAGGGCACCATCAATGTCAAGCACAATGCCGCAGCAGCATACGATCTGGTGAAGCACCAGAAAGTTCAACTCACCGACAACAAGGGCCAGGTTTCATTCGATGTGAACCTGAACGCTGGCGACGGCACTCTGGTGCTGTTGCTGGACCGCGAAGTCGATGACCTGAAGGTGACGCTGCCAAAGGCACCAGTCGCCCTCGGCGGAAAGTACAATGTGAATGTGCAGGTATTGGACAAGAAGAAGCAGGCCATCAAGGCATACTTCCCACTGGAAGTCAAAATTACGGACGTCAAGGGTAACGAACTGCCTGGCAGCGGCTTCTATTCCACCATCGACGGCGCACTCGACATTCCTGAAGTCGCAGCCGCCAACATGACGGCTGGCAAAGTTACTGTCAAGGTCA
>JAFSTJ010000053.1 GCA_017450525.1 Victivallales bacterium
CAATTCAATTTGACGTGCATCTGCCACTGAACGCCATATCTTAAATGCCTCGTCCTGACGGTCCAGAGTAATGCAACCGCAGCCTATTGAATCCTGGGGCGCCAATATGTCGGGATGGTCCTTTGCAAACACCCTGCACCATGCGTCCCTCATATCGCCCATGGCGTCCTGGTGGTAGATGGTCGCCGGGGACATAAGTATCTTCAGGCGTGAATCTGCATTGCGTATCTCACTGAAGAAGCCATGGTACAAATCACCCAGAAAGTCCTCCAATACCTCATCTCTCTTCCCGATATAGGCGGATTCAGGCGAGAAATAGAAGCCATCAAAGGAGGCGCGGTAGCGGAGCAATTCCTTAAAGCAGCCCACTTGGCGCTGGATTTCCTCCCGTATCATCTGCCCAGAAAGGCGTTCACGCCAGCAAGTGACGGAGCCATATCCCCCAAGAAACACAAGCAATCCCAGTTCCTTGGCAGCCGCCAACATAGGCTCCACCACATTCCAACTCTTGTATTCCTTGAACAACTGGCTGGGATAATAGCACTCGCCCAATTCAGCCCAAAGCGATGCCTGGAATATAACTGTGTCGATGCCATATCCTTTGAGACGTGTCAATTCCCGCTTCCAGTCCTCCTGTGTCCAATGAAGAGTCTCTGCACCACGGTAGTTCGGGGGATGGGCATAGATGAAACTGCCCGTGATATGCATCTTGGGCGCAGTGGGCTCTATTGACTGGATAAAGTCATTGTTGCGCTTGATGCGGGCAGCACGACGTTCTTCCACGCCAGGGCGCACACTGGCACCAACTGGAGGCAGGAACACCCTGTATTCGCCCAGTTGCTTTATGGAATAACTGTCATTTGCCATGTTTCGCTTCTCCTTTTATTTAATGTGGGCGCCGACGGCGCCCACTCAGGTTGCCTTAGCGGGAATGTACGCCTTAAAGCAAAATGGGTTATGCCTTCTGGATGACAGAACTGTCGTAGTCCGCAGGGGCCTCATAGCCCAGCAGGTTGATGCACGTGGCGGCGATGGAACTTATTCCAAGGCCTTCCTTCAGGTTGGTGCTGTAGTCGCCAGCATATTCAGGATCGTAGATTATGCATGGCACTGGATTCAGGGAGTGAGCAGTCTTGACCTTTGGCACGCCATTGTCCATCGAGACCGAGCCGTCCTTCTTGTGCTCAAGCATATCGTCCGCATTGCCATGGTCTGCGGTAATCACCAGAATGCCGCCAGTCTTGTCAATTGCCTTCTTGATGCGGGCGATGCAGAGGTCAACTGCCTCCACGCCGATTTTGACTGCCTGGAACACGCCTGTATGCCCCACCATGTCACCATTGGGGAAGTTGCATCTGATGAAGTCATACTTTCCAGAGAGGATGCCGTCCAGCACCACGTCCGTGATTTCTGCGCCTTTCATCCATGGGCGCTGCTCGAAAGGCACCACGTCCGATGGCACTTCCACATATTCCTCAAGTTTGTCATCAATCTTGCCAGAGCGGTTTCCATTGTAGAAATATGTGACATGGCCGTATTTCTGGGTTTCTGAGCAGGCAAGCGTGCGCAGTCCCAATGCCGCCAGATATTCGCCTGAAGTGCGGGTGATGGAAGGCGGGCTTGTGAGGAAGCGCTTCGGCACATGCAGGTCGCCATCGTACTCCATCATTCCAGCGTAAACCACGTCTGGCCTGCGTACACGGTCAAAATGGGTGAAATTATCCTGCTCAAAGGCAGCAGTGATTTCAAGTGCGCGGTCGCCGCGGAAGTTGAAATAGACCACGCTGTCCCCATCCTGAATGGTGCCGACGGGCTTGCCGTTCTCGGCAATGACAAATGCGCCCAAATCCTGGTCGATTGCGCCAGTGCGCTGGCGTAAAGTCTCAATCGCCTCATGTGCGGAAGCGAATTGCTCGCCTTCGCCTAGCACGTGTGTCTTCCAGCCACGTTCAACCATTGGCCAGTTTGCGTTGTAGCGGTCCATTGTGATGAACATTCTGCCGCCGCCAGAAGCGATTCTTGCATCGCAGCCGCCTTGGCGCAGTTCTGCCAGGAAGTCCTCAAATGGGTCCACATACTGCAATGCTGAGGTCTCGCCCACGTCCCTGCCGTCCAGCAAAATATGAACGCGTATCTTCTTTACGCCTTCCTTGGCGGCCTGAATCATCATGGCCTTGAGGTGGTCGATATGCGAGTGCACATTACCGTCGGAGAAAAGTCCGATGAAATGCAGAGTGGAGTTCTTTGCAAGCACATTGCCTGCTATGTCCTTCCACGCCTGTCCCTGGAACATGGTTC
>JAFSTJ010000617.1 GCA_017450525.1 Victivallales bacterium
TCACTCTCCTGCCCCTGGATGGACTTTAACTGCTGGCGGAGGAAATGCCCGCATCCTGCCAACTCATGACCGTGACGAGTTCCGTCTTGAACTCGCGGCTGTGCCCACCCACCCGCAATCAGTATTCTCCGAACTGCATCCATGCTCCAGAACTCTCCTCAAACTCGAAATGAAGATATGCGGCACAGGAACAGCCTCCATCGGGTATGAGACATTCGACCAAACAGGCAAGCACCTTGTCGCCAGCGACCGCCAACTAGTTGGCCTAAAATCCTTTGAGCAGAAGGTGGAGCATTATTTCAGGCTGAATGTACCAGCAGCCTTCATCCGTATCATACTTACTGCAGAGCCAGGAAGCAAAGTTCTTTTCCGCGATGTGGATGCAGAACTCCAGGGACCTCCCATGCATACCTTGACAGTGCCTGCTCCTGGAACCATAATGGCTCCTCCTCCAACCGTAAATGGCGGCATTGCGGCGCCACAGCCACCCGCCCCTCTTCCTCCACCCCAAGTCCAATTAAAGCCTCTGTCTGATCATCAGTTCCTGCCCTTTGCATCCCTCGGCCCTGATGAGCATTTTGTGGCCTCCGCACGCCTGGGAAAAGACCTTGATCTTGATTTGGAAGAAGATCCAGCCAGACTGTGGCAAGTAGTCAGTTTTGACCCTAACATTTGCCGTGTCAAACTTGAACATGACAGGGACGGCAAGCACGGCCATCGCCGCTATAGGGCGGATATTGAAATAAAAGCCATCCGTCCTGGAAAGACAGCCGTGGTATTCGTCTGCGGTCACAAGAAAGTAACTGTTCATTTCACCGCATACTAATTTATATAAGCCCCCAGCAATGCTGGGGGCGAGTATGTTTTTACTACAATTTCAGTAACCTAACATCCTTGAATGTGTAATCAATGGTGTCAGGGCAAGCACAAGTTCTTAAGACAGGTGCCTGCAGTGAGCAACCATCGTAATCACAACGAAAAGAGAAACAACAATGGCTGAGAATACCAATATAGTACGTTTAGATATAATCGATAAACTTTCTCAATCGCTTGCAGCATTGGAAGCGGGCGAAGAATTGTCGTACTATATAACTGGACATGGCTTCCAAAGCCGCTTCTTTTCCTTCAGTTGGGAAGATGAAATGCTGTCGCTTGACATACATTTGCCATACGCTTTGCTTTTGTCAAATAATGATATTCAGACAAATGGTAAATTATCGCTTGGAGTGGCGATTCGCATGGCAATACTTCTTCTGACGGCACAAAATCTAGGCGATGGGCGCCTTGAGGTATTCTGTGACGATTCAGGGGTGCGCTATTCGATTTACGATGGTGCAGACAATGTGGTGGATTCAGGTGACGATTGGCACCCTCTGGTCAAACGTCTGGAAAAGGCCTGCTCCGAAAACAATGAAACAGTTACTGTTGTATGGCCATGAGGTCATGGAACATTGCACTAGCGGTTCTGTTGCCATTAGTAGCCTTCAAATTTAAATAAAACCAAGAAACATAGAGGCGGTAAAAATGTGTAAAACTTTCATAGATGGTATTCCAAGCCAACGCCCGAATATTTCCTCCAATCCAATATCCAATGTGCCAGGAGGAACAAATGTAGTCGGCCCACAACCACAACCGCAACCACCAGAACCGCTTCCGCAGCCACCTGTGGAGAACGTAGTCGAGAAGTCTTTGCTCGCCCAACTGGACGTGCTTTTGATGCATGCGTCTAAAAACGCAACAACAATGGTCAAAATTGAAACAGTCATGCAAGTGCTTGATTCCATTGGCCTTGACGATAAAACCAAGGATGACATCAAGGAACTTGCACAGGCAATCAATACAAATCTTGATAATCTGTCTGACCATACAGGACGGGACCTGGCAAATGTTTTCAACTCTGTCAATGGAAAACTTGAATGGAACCGAGA
>JAFSTJ010000618.1 GCA_017450525.1 Victivallales bacterium
GTGTTGTCTGACGAGGTGTTCGGAAACGTGTTTGACGCATGGAGGGATTGTCATGTCTTGCTCATTGAGTACAATGATGCGCAGGACAGGCATGTCACAAGGCGCATTGAACCGCATGCGCTGGTGTTCTATGACATGCAATGGAGCATACGGGCACACTGCCAGGAGGAGCCAGATTCTGTCAGGACCTATCTTGTCAGCCGCATTGACAGGGCATACGTGCTGAATGACAAGTTCATCCCGTCTGAGAAGATAATCCGCACAGCCTGCGCAGACAACTACTATATGTTTCATGATGACGGGTATGTGAAGATACGTCTCAACCGTCGCGGAGCGCAGTACGCAAGAGCGCACAGGCTGCGCTCAACACAGTCTCTTACAAGAACAGGCGAGGATGAATATTACCTCATGGTGCCATCCATCTCCATACAGGAAATGCTGCGGTGGACCTTGGCTAATGTGCCTGGCGACGCTGTTCCCGTCGAGCCCCCTGCTATGGTGAATGCTTTTCGCGAAGCCCTTGAAAAAATGTTGTCGATGTGCCCAGCTGCACAAGGGGAAAACAGCCCAGATTAACAATTTTCACATTGCGTTATGGTATTTCTGTGGCGAAAAATGGCATTTGAGATTGTAAATCTGATGGTGATTGTTATAATAAGTCAAATTACTGCATTTCTGACAGTCGTAGTTAGAAAATTGTGGCAGTAATATAGAAAAAATTGAATTAAGAAAGGGGAACATGAGAAACTTTTTAAAGTCGATTTTAATCGTTGCCTTCGCAGTTTTGATTACTGGATGTGCAACAATAACATCAACTCCATACGACAAGCTGGACGGTGTCAAGCTTGAAGGAACAGACGGAAAACCATCTGAAGTAGTCTTTATTGAAAGCACAGGCTTCTATATTTTATGGCAAGTACCGATTTTTTCTGGAGATATCAGGTGGAACAATGAGAAAAAGAGCATAGAAGGTGGTTTCTCGCTTTTTAGGGACCATGTGAGCCTCGCAAATCTGCAAACTGCAATTACAAATTACGCCGACAGCCGCAACTGCAATCTGGTTGACGTCATCTACAATAACACTAATGCGTCATACGCAGAGGCAAGTGAAACAGGTCTTATCGGTGCATTATTCGGCTCAGCAACTATTAATGTTTCTGCTGTGCTAGTACCGAGAACCAGTGAAAAGGAAAGCAAATAAAAAGGAGATATAATCATGAAAATGGCATTTATATTCGTAATGGCAGCCTTGCTGCTTGTGGGATGCAGCTCCTACAGCGAAATCGCACGCTGGAATTCCCCTGTTGCGATTAACAACGGTGAGGTTCCTCTCGCAACTTTCGCAACGCAGAATGCTTCCTGTCAACTTTTTGGCATAATTCCTATTTCTACAGGTCTCCCTTGGACGAGTGGCGACAAAGATGTCATGTACGACTTCAATGTCCGTATGTTTGCCGACGAGGCTACGATTGAAAACAATTTTGTCTCTTTGAAGCATGCACTTGATATTTTGGGATCGCATCGCATAACCGGGCTTCAGGTGTCGGAATTAGATGATTGGAGCATGATAATTGTTAAGTGTCACGTAGTTAACACAAAGTGCGTAATCCTCAAAGACAAATAAGGATAGAGTTAATTTCAAAACTCTCGAGAAATGCACATCGATATGAATACAATGGGCAAGGCGACGGCGTAGATTAAAGAACGATTTAGCTGCATGTAGATTTTGCCACGCCCATTTTCATCGCTTTCATCTTCGGATTATCGGAGACAAAAAACTCCGGCAAAACGTTTTTTTTACGCGGTTCTGCCGGAGTTTAACTTTTTACGCCATGCCGAAAGGTTTCGTCAGTTCCTTTCAGAAGTATTTGTAGGCTGGATTTCGTCATTCCGCCTGTTTTAATGGTTTGTCGCAGAAGAGAGTGATGCTTGACAGGCCAGTGATGATGGTGTTGCGGCAGATGTCGGCGCCTGTCTGGACTGTCTGTAGGCCCTTGCGGTTTGTGTGGACGTGGTAGTGCGGGAAGCACGATGACGAGACGTCCAGCCGCAATGAATCGCCAGGCAGAAGTTTGAATGCGTGCGGCGGGAAACTGAACTTGATTATGCGTTCGGAGCCTACGATGTAGTCCTTTTCTACGCGGCAGAGTGAGTCAATGGCGTCGCGGAGGGGTAGGGCGATGCCGTCGCGCACATAGTCCAGCCGCAGATAGAAGCATGTGTCTGGCGCGGTGGAGCGGCAGTGGAGTTCCGCTTCGATCCTGCCTTCGCAGACAAGCTCCTCCGTCAATGGTGCGGAGACAAATGAGATGATGTCGTAGCGGCTGTTTGGTTTGGCCTGCACCTGCATTCCGTCAAAGGCGCTGCAGATTCCGCCTTCAAATGTCGCTGGCGCGTATGGATTGTATGTGTAGGTGATCTCGCCGATGTCTGATGGCTTGCTTGACTGCAGCGTCCTGTCTTGGGCTAGATAGAATCTTCTGGGGCAGGGCGAGTTTTCCAGTTCGGTGGTGGTCAGCCATTTCTTGTCGAAGAGCCTGTAGTATGTGATGCTGCCCTTTTCGAAGAAGTGAAGCGGTATGCCTTTTCGGCAATGGTCGAACCATAGATATTCGAAATCAGGGCAGACCTCGCTGAGGCGTCCACCCTCGAAATCTGGAATAGAGCTTGGCTCTGTTCGTGGCGGTGGATTGAAGGCATGCCCGAAAGGCGTCACGATGAGTGCGCAGGAGCATCGTCTTTCAGGAGTAAGGCTCTTCCACATATCGAAAACGCCATCCAGATAAAGGTCATAGAACGAGGTGACTAGGAGAATTGGGAAGGAGCATTTGTTGCAGGCGTCAGCATAGTCGCTGCCGCCTTCGGGCGTCTGCCAGAAGTGGTCTGATCGGTCTGGATGGAGGTACTCCTCCTCAAATTGCGGAACTGTCTCGTTGAATATGGATTTGGTGATTCCCGTGATTGGACGCGTCTGCCAAATCTCGTGGCAGTAGTTGCGCTCGATTTCCATGTTGCGCTTGTACATAGTGCTGGACCATCTGCCGTGGAGGCCAGTCTTGAAGAAGCCGTTGCGGTAGAGGATGTTGTAGCGATTGGTGTCCTGCACGGCCAAGAGGGCGCCCTTCACGTCAGGCGGGTTCGTGTTGATATACGAGAAATGGACTGACGATAGGTAGCTGCTGCCCATCAGGAAGAGTTCACCATTGTAGAAGTCCTGTTTGCGAATCCAGTCTAGAAGTTCCAGGCCGTCGCTGCGTTCATTGACGTATGGTATGCATATTCCCTTGCTTTTGCCTGTGCCGCGGCAGTGCTGGAATACCTGTGCATATCCGTGCAAAGGAATCTCCTTGAAAACATCAGGGGATTCGCTTGGCGCAGAGTAGGGGGAACGACGGATGATTGTGGGAAAACGGTCGCCGCCGTCATCAGGCAGGATGACCATGGTGTATAGTTCCACGCCGTCGCTCATGCGGACAAAACATTCACGGATTATATTGGACATTGTTTTTACCTTGTTAACTGATTTTAGATGACGCTATGCTCCGAAAGAGAATAGGCAATTAGTGTATTATACAGGCTTAGCACTCTGATTCAAGCCATGGGGGTATTTTCTCCTTATTCCCTGTGGATTTGTATGGTGATGGAGAGGGTATTTTTTTCCAAAGATTACATGATACAATGACTTTCGAGCAGAATTACTATGAAAATGATAATTTTGCAAAAGTAACCAATACGATTAGTTTCATCTGATTTACGCTGTATATTCTACCCTGATTTACATGAATATACAGAAATCTTTCTGGGGCAAGGTTTGGATGTGGCGGTTGCCAAGGATAGACATTGATTTTGAATAAAATTACAGGAGGTTGACATAGATGACAATAAAAACAATCAGCGTTATTTTGGCGGGAGCACTTATGTTGTTCTGTGCGGCATCGACTATCGGCTGTTGCACAAGACTGCAAGGCGGTGCGCAAGGCAAGGGCATTCACAACGACAACGGAGAAATGAAAATGGCAGGATTCTACGACTACACGCTTACATCAGGGACTGGCGAAACAGTGAAAATGGATAGTTTCAGGGGGAAGGTCGTGCTGGTGGTCAACACCGCAACGGGCTGCGGTTTCACCCCGCAATATGCTCCGATTGAGCAACTGTACAAGGATTATCATGACAAGGGTCTGGAGATTCTGGACATACCCTGCAACCAGTTTGGCGGGCAGGCACCAGGCACAGACGATGAAATCCACTCATTCTGCACTCTTCACTACAACACCACATTTCCACAGATGAAAAAGGCGGATGTGAATGGTGCCAACGAACTTCCTCTATATACGTTCCTCAAATCCAGAAAGGGTTTTGGCGGCTTTGACGAGCACAAGTACAAAAAACTGCTGGAGGAGATGTTCTCCAAAGCGGATCCTGATTGGGCATCCAAGCCAGACATCAAGTGGAACTTCACCAAGTTCG
The DNA here is from genome assembly GCA_017450525.1 of Victivallales bacterium. Classification (GTDB taxonomy): domain Bacteria; phylum Verrucomicrobiota; class Lentisphaeria; order Oligosphaerales; family Oligosphaeraceae; genus RGIG3456. The sequence goes on from JAFSTJ010000618.1 coordinate 4,471, forward strand.
TCATCGACCGAGATGGCAATGTCGTTGCCCGCTTCGAACCCACGGCAGATATGGCCGTGGTGGAGGCACTCATCGTGAAACTGCTTGATGAGCATAACAAATAGACTAAAACCCTTTGGGCGCGTGAACTTTCAACTGCGCAAATGCAGGCATAGAAAGAGTATGAGAAGCCGCTAGCAGAGGACTTTCTGCACGAGCAGCATATAAAGGGCAGTCCCCGCCAAGATGGAGAGAAGTGGGTTGCGTCGCCATAACTGCAGCAGAACAACCACGATTCCTGCTGCAAGTTCCGCGATACCATAGTGCATTTCTGGGAGCGTGTGTCCTTGGAAATAGGAGCAGTAGCAGTACACTACCAGCATCGCAATCGCCGCGGGAGAGACCATCCGACCAAGGTAGGAGACGATTTGCGGCGTATGACCATTCTTGGTGTGACCAAACGCCAGGAATGGGAATGCGCGGAGCATAAACGTAACACCAGCTGTCACAAGCACAAGGCAAATGAGATAGATGGTCTGGCTCATTTTGCGGCCTCCTTCGTCAATGGTTCCAACCTACGGTGGCATACCAGGAAGGTCGCCAGCATCAGGCACATTGTCGGGATAATCATCTGTTCCATAGGGAAGAGAATACGGGCGATGAGTGCGGATGCAATGCCGATGGCAGCGGGGATACGATTGCTCTTTTCGCGGCACTGGTCTGTAAGAATGACCAGAAAGAGTGCTGTCATCGCAAAGTCAATACCCTTCGTCGAGAAGGGAAGCATGCCGCCTATCAGCGTGCCTGCGGTGACGCCCAGTACCCAGTAGAGATGATCCAGCGCCGCAACGAGGAGGCAGTATGAAAGAGAACTTTCGCCAGCAGGATACTTGTTTTCCACCTCCAGCGCGTAGGTTTCGTCTGTAAGAGTGCCGATCA
>JAFSTJ010000619.1 GCA_017450525.1 Victivallales bacterium
AGCCGTACCACCATACGCAGTGCCTTGGAGTTGCTGGAGAATGACGGGTATGTTGTGAAGCGCCCTGGCTTTGGCTGCATTGTGAATTTACGCACTGGCGAGGATGATTCCCGCAAGTTGCGGATAGGCATAGTTCTGAACATCCACAACAGCAGATATCAGAGTGGCTTGTTCCGTCACATATAGAATGTGTCTTGTCCTGGATTTTCATTGGAATATCTTGTGATGAGCAAATCAAGTGTGCTTGAAAACAAATGCGATGTGGATGGCATCATATTGTCCAGTTTTGGTTCTGATGAGATACTTCGTCTTGAGCGTGAATATCACCATGATACGCCCTTGTTGTTTCTGAACAGGTATTCCCTGCGGGAGGATTTTGCGTATCTTGCGGTGAACTACACTGACTTTTCCAGGCGCATTGTCAGCCGCCTGCTTAAGAACGGCGTAAGGCGCATAGCAGTTGTTGGCTGTGGCGAAAGCGAGGATTTGGGGTATGCGGAGTACACCAGAACCCAGGGATGGAAGAGGGCATACGAGGATGAGACTGGTTCTTATCCCAAGGAATTGATGTTCAGCAAGAATGTGGCGTTGAACATGTCTGAATATACGGAGTTTTTGCGCAATGACAGGCCTGAGGTGGTCTATGTGCTCACTGGAGGCGAGTTGCCAGTGGCATGGGCGGGGCTTGTCCAGGCAGGGTTGACGCCAGGCAAGGATGTTGATGTGGTGTGCTTTGACGATGTGGAGGAGTTTGGCCTGCGTTTTCATCCTGTGAGTTTTGTGCGCATGCCGCTGGTGCTTATGGCCAGCAAGGCGGTGGATTATTTTGCCCATCGGGACAAGATGAAAGTACCAAAGGAATTCGTTGAGCCGCAACTGATAGTTGAGGACTGCCGCTATCTGCTGTAGATACATTAATAAGTTTTTAATTTCAAATAGATTTCCCAGTGCAAACAACAAACAAAAGAGGTAGAAAGATGAACAAGGAAAAGAAGCAGTTATTCACTTTGATCGAACTCCTTGTCGTGATTGCGATTATTGCCATTCTTGCAGCCATGCTGCTGCCTGCGCTGGCGAAGGCGCGTGCCAAGGCCAGGGACATTTCCTGCACGAACAACTTGAAGCAGATTGGACTGTCAACGCAATTGTACTGTGATGACAACGACGAGCTGTTCCCGCCATTCTACCAGAAATACACCTACAACAACAAGGAATATTCAGGGCGTGATGCCATATTCCTGACATATCTGTGCGGTGAGAACGGACGAACGGGATATGGTCTGGACAGAAAGATGCTCTGGTGCCCAAGTTGCCCCCCAGACTTCATCGATCCAAATGCCTACACATACTTCCATTATGACCCGAACATATACATTCTCGGTGATGTTAGCAGCAGCATTTTAACCTCATCTCTAACTCAGTATTTCCCTGGCTGGCATCAGTTCCATCATAAGATCTCGCAGATAAAGTCTCCCAGCACGAACATACTTGTAGCTGATTCGCGCAGAGCCCAATGCTTCTACCTCCGCAGTAACTATGACTTCGGCTATTGGCACGGCGCCTTTAACGGCAATACAGGAGACACAGGTCCTGGAAATCCGCAGATAGTTTATGTTGATGGGCATGTGGGCAAGGTTTTGACCAAAGATGAACTTGACGTTTCCAGGCATGCCAAGATTTACAATTCATCGTATTTCTAGGATTTTCTGGAAAACAAGGGCGAGACGCATCCATTGCAAGGGCGAGACGCCCTTGCTACATCCTGTTTAGGTTAATTTATCAGAGGAGAGTATATGCTTTACACAAAAGAGATGTGGCAAGCCTTGTTTGCGGAAGCGAAGGGCAATGCCAGGCTGAACGAGATGGCGGAGATTGCCATGGAGGCTCCGCTCTACACGGTCACAAATAAGATGCACACGCTGCCCAAGGGCGGTGTGCCCAACGACTATGTCAGCATAGGGCCATACTGGTGGCCTGACCCCGAAAAGGAGGATGGTCTGCCCTGGATCCGCAGGGACGGCGAGATCAATCCCGTCTTCTACGAATATGACAGCAAGACCATTTTTGACTTCACCACAGACACAGGTTTGCTGATGCTTGCTGGCATGGCGAATGAAAGGAAGGACTGGCTTGACAGGGCTGTGCAGCAGCTGGAATCCTGGTTCATCAATCCGAAGACCAGGATGAACCCGCACATGAAATTCGGGCAGTTCGTGCCAGGTAGGGCTGAAGGCAGGTGCTTCGGCATCATTGACGGAAAGGAACTGTACTGGCTATTCGAACTGATGGAACTCATGCCCTTCAGTGACACGTGGACTCCTGGCAAGCTGAACGCAATCAAGGTCTGGGCAGCCCAGATGCTCAACTGGCTGCTCACCGATGAGCTGGGCGTCACCGAGGGCAATACCCTGAACAACCACGCCATCAGCTATGACTGCATGGTGGCGATGTTCGCGCTTTTCATTGGAGACGAGGCATTTGCCAGAAAGCATCTCCAGGAACGCAGCATTCCACGAATCGCACAGCAATACGCGGCGGATGGCTCCTTGCCGCTGGAACTGGACCGCACGGATTCCAAGGGATACAGCACCTTCACAGAGATGAGCTTCCTGCAAGCGGCTGTCCTGGGAAAGAAATTGGGCGTCACATTCCCCGATGGGATGCTGAGGAAAGGCTTGACATGGCTGGAGGAACATATCTATTCGCCAGACTGGAAGTGGGCGCAGATCGTCCCGTTCAAGCGCATATCGCCCATGATCTACCAGTTCGCTGGCATGCTATGGGATGATGACAAGTTGCTGGCAAAGGCGCAGCAGGAATGTGCAGATGAGCCGTGGAAGAAGATGATTGTGTTCCGCAGCGTCCGTTACAAGACTGTTCAGGGCTGATAACGCAGAGGCGCGGAGTTTTTTAACGCAGAGGCGCAGAGACGCAGAGATAGGAGTTAATCATGTATAAGAAACTGATTGCAATAGTTTTGTTGCTTTGTGCAGTGGGGGCTTATGCCCTGGGAGGTTATGGCGCTGTGAATGTGCTGGACTTCAAGGACGATGTGATTGCCATTGGCACTGACAAGGAAGACTGGCAGCCTGCCATTCAGAAGGCTGTGGCAAAGGCGTATGCCACCACGCGCACCTTGTATTTCCCCGCTGGCACATACAATATCCAGAAGGCGCTTGACTTCGGGCGGGAGCCGACGCAGATGTACATTTCTGGACTGACGGTCAATGGCGACGGACGTTTCACCACCATAATCAAGCAGAACAATGAAAAGGAGAACTGCATAAACTGGACAGGCAAGACTTACAAAGGCAGCATCCAGGGTGGCACCATTAACGGCATGTGCGTGCTGGGTGGCGACATTGCCTTGAACATGAAGTGGCACAACACATTCACAATGACGCATTGCTATGTGGGCAACGCACGCATTGGCGTATATGCCGAGGGATGGAGTAATCGCTACATCGATTTCATTATCAGGCATTG
>JAFSTJ010000620.1 GCA_017450525.1 Victivallales bacterium
CTGAATGCGGGGCGTAATGCGGCCATGGAGATAGTCCGCTTCTGCAATGCCACATTGCAGCCACGGCATAGGCAGCGCTATTTTGTGCTGGCTGGGGGCGGCAACAATGGCGGCGATGCCTTTGTTGTGGCGCACAATCTGGATAAGCCAGCCGTGGTGTTTACCACTGCGGAAACACACGCTGATCCAGCGGCGGAGTTCAGGCAGGGACTGGACTTCGTGGATGAATTCAAGCCGCAGGCTGGAGATGTGATAATCGACGGCTTGCTGGGCATTGGTATACATGGTGCAGTGCGCCCTGAAATGGCCGCGCTGATTGAAAAGGTCAATGCCAGCGGTTTGCCTGTGGTATCACTTGATTTGCCTTCAGGACTGAATGCTGATGATGGCAGCGGCGAGTGCGTTGTCAATGCGGACATGACCGTGACCATGCATTCGCCGAAGCAGGGCATGTTTGTCGGCAAGGGGCCTGACTGCTGCGGCGTGATACGCGTTGTCTCCATTGGCATCCCCAATGAATTTGAGATTGGCGAGCATCCATTGGCATTCGGCGAGGATGAGGCGCGTGCCTTGCTGCCACGGCGAAAGCAGACTAGCCATAAATACGACTTCGGCCATCTGCTTTGCCTGGCTGGTTCGGAGAACTACCCAGGTGCGCCTGCTTTGGCTGCCCGAAGCGCGGCGCGAGGCGGTGTGGGGCTTGTGACGCTGGCTGTCCCAGGCGGGACAAAATTGCCGTATCTGGAGGCGGCGTTGATTGTTAGGCATTTGGGTGATGATGCGCATTTCACCCATGAGCATTTGGAAACGCTGCCTCTGGAAAAGTACAATGCCATCCTGTTTGGGCCTGGCATTGGCCAAGATGTGCCATCGCAGGTGCTTGAGACATTGCTGGCGGCGGATATTCCAATGGTTATTGATGCCGATGGGCTGCGTCTTCTTGCGAAGTTGGGCGCAAAGGCTGCGGTGCTTTTGCTGAAGAGGAAGCAGCCTGTGGTGCTGACACCGCATGAGGGCGAACTTAATGCATTGCGGCAAGGTGTGCCAGGCATTTTGAAGATGCCGCCGTCCTGCTTGTACATAGTTCGCAAGGGACCGCAGACCAAAGTGCATAGTCCAGACGGCACATTCTCCGTGAATCTGTCTGGCAATGCGGCACTTGCCACGGCAGGCACAGGCGATGTGCTGGCTGGGCTTGTGGCATCGTTCCTGGCGCAGGGCATGGCTGCACAGGATGCGACAAGGCTTGCGGTGTTCCTGCATGGTCATGCCGCTAGCATTTCCACAATGCCTCAGCGTGCCTTGATGGCGGACGATTTGCTGGCGCTGCTTCCTCGGGCCCTTGCAGATATCTCCCCCCTGTCATGAAAACGCAGGTTGATGCCGATTGACATAGATGATTATTGAAGAAAAGAGAAAATGGAAGATGATTTGAACAAAAAACAGAGCACCGCAAAAGAAGGAAAGAAGATTTTCGGTGTTAAGTCTGTATATGTGATTGTAGTCCTTGTCTTGATTGCCTTGGCTGCGTTTCTTTCAATTTTGTTTAGTAACTGTCGTTCAAACACGAATGTGCAGCCAACGCCAGGTGATACGACAGTCAAACCCGATGTGCAAGAGCCTGTTCTTCAAGATGGAGACAGTGAAACCATGTCTGATGAAGATGAAGGCGAGGAGATAGTTGACGATAGAAAAAAGGTAGTACTCTTGCCAAATGGCGTGGAACTTTCTCTGATAAAAGTTGAGAAAGGCAGTTTCAAGATGGGAAGCAGTAAGAATGCAGAGAATGAGA
>JAFSTJ010000621.1 GCA_017450525.1 Victivallales bacterium
ATGGCCAGTCAGGTACAAAATCATACTGTACCAGCTGGCCTTCCACAACTGTGGCTTGACTGCCCTAACTTAAATCGACAGCCTATGTTGCAAAGCATCTTCGATAAATCCTACTCAATATCAATGGCTGACCCATTACGTAGTAATGAAGACATCTTTGATTTCCCCCTTGCAGAACCGTATTTCTTGGGCTATGTTAGTCGCGGATGGTGGGTGGGGGATGTATCCCAAATAATGTACGCGCGCGCATGGGAAAAAACACTAGTTCTGGACTGCATATCATTTGGTGAGGCATAACGCTTTGTCAGATTATTCCTGTCCCATAAGTCCTTCGTTATGACCGCAATGGAAAAAACTAGTATTCGGTCCTATATTAAGGCAAACAGTAAACACAATGCTCTGTTCCCCATAAGGGCTGGGAAATAGAAAACCGCGAAGCGGCTCTTCTTAAATACCTACTCTCATGTGGAACAAAGCTAAACACAAAAATAGGAGACATCTATGATCTGGAAACCCTGGGAAGGCTACATGGCCCCATTCAAACTTTTCGGCAACATCTATTTCATAGGGACGCGCCCTGCCTCCACACACCTCATCGACACGGGAGACGGCCTGCTCATTCTGGATTCGGGCTACCAGGAATCACTCTACCTGGTGCTGGAAAATATGCGCAGCCTTGGCTTCAAGCCCCAGGACATACGCTGGATAATTCACTCACACGGGCACATCGACCATAGCGGCGCCACCCGCGCACTGTTGGAAATGTTTCCTCATATCAAGACATACATCGGCAAAGACGACCTGGACATGGTCACTGGCGCAAGGGATACCTCCTGGGCCAAGGAGTTTAACATGGTATTCAACACATTCACACCTGATGTGCTAATCCACGATGGGGACACCCTCACATTCGGCAACACTACATTCGAATGCATGGCCTCTCCAGGTCATACGCCAGGCACATTCTCCTACTTCTGGAACGCAATCGGTGACGACGGGCGCGTCCTCCGCGCTGGAACCATGGGTGGCGCCGGCATGAACACCCTAGCCGCAAAATACATACACGCAGAACATCTCGAGGCCGAAGACTGGCGCGGACACTACGGCAGAACACTAGACAAGTGCCGCAAACAGCACTGCGACATCTTTATCGGCAACCACGCGGACCAGAACAACACCGCTGGCAGATACCAGCGCCTCATCGCAGGCGACAAGGACGCCTTTGTGGATTCATCCGCCTGGCTCCAGGCCATCGACAAATTCCAGCACGCATACGACAAAGTCATCACCAACGACCCGCTGTAAGCAATGCAACCTAAATGGGCGTGGCAACCACGCCCATACAAAAAGGGCCAGAGACCTATAGCCTCTGGCCCTTTTTGCGCAAGACTGCCTATTACCAGGCTTGTCAGCGATTGATTTTTTTCCTCAAATTTTATTTGAGGCCAGCATCCTTTGCTGCCTTGTCTGCGTCCTTGACTGCCTTGTCAGCTGCCTTGCCCGCGTCTTTCTCAACTTTCTTGAGATCATCCTTGAGCTGTTCTGTGGCGCTCTTTTCTTTGCAGGATGTAAGCATGAACATACCTGAGCATGCAAGAAGGACACAAAGGAAATACTTGAATGTGTTTTTCATGGTTGTTTGTTGTAATTTTAGTTTGTTATTATAATGCCACCACCCGGCGGCTTCCACAACTAGTCTGATTTGCTTTTGAAACAATTGCCAGAATATAGCCTATTTCTTCAACATTGCCAAATACCATTTCCTCGGCATTTATGTCGATTCGCAAATTGGAAAAGTTAACGCCCAAATTTTTGTCATGCCCGTGCGTTAAGTCTTTAAATTGTCGAGGCCGCGCACATTAACGCCTAGCCTCTAGCGTAATAAGGAAAGCGAATTATATTACGCAAATTATTATCTTGAGGAGTTATTGGAAGTGTCAGAATATCAAAACAGTGAGGAAAAAGCCTTCAGCACGCAAAGAGCACCATTGAAGAAGGAAGTGCCCTACTGGCGCAAAGCGAAGAACTACAAGTTGCCAGATGCGCCTGAATCCGTGGGATGGACTAGGGCAAGAGCATTCTTCCTAAGCCGCGAGAAGGGCAATGTACCATTCCAGCTGGAATGTGGCAGGTCCCTGAAGAACGTGGTCATCGAGTACGAAATGTACGGCGAACTCAACGAGGACAAGAGCAACGCCATACTCATAACCCATGCATTATCCGGTGACGCACATGTGGCTGGATGGGATTCCGAGGCTTCGGAGGAATACCGCCCATGGCGCCTGTCCGTGCCTGGATGGTGGGATAACCTGGTGGGGCCAAATCAGCCTTTCGACACGTCACAGTTCTGCATAATATGCTCTAATGTGCTGGGCAGCTGCTATGGCACCACAGGTCCTGCCTCCCCGAATCCGGATGACAACAACAGGCCCTACGCCATGAAATTCCCACCCATCACGGTCGGTGATTGGGTGCGTTCCCAGGCGGAGTTGATTGACTACCTCGGCATAAAGAAGCTGTATGCGGTGGTAGGTGGTTCCCTGGGCGGGCAGCAGGCTTTGGAGTGGGCGATTGCCTATCCTGAGCGTGTGGGCAAGTGCATCATGCTTGCATCAGGGGCTAAACTGCCAGTGCAGGGCCTTGGCTTCAACCATGTGGCCACTGTCTCCATACGCAGCGATTTCTTCTTCAGGAACGGCCTAATCTATTCAGACGAGCGTGAGCATAATCCGCTGATGGAGGAGCGCCGCCGTACTGGTGACATAGACCTCAGCTATTGGAAAATCGCCAACCGCAACCTGAAGAGCCTGCATATCGCCAGAATGCTGGCGCATATAACCTACCTTTCCCCCAGCGGCATGGAAAGCAAATTCGGCAGGCGACTTCAGCCCGTGGAGCGCAGGCCAGGCGAGGCAAAGACACAGGACAAGCAAGAAAACGAACTAGCTGTGCATGGCTATCTCACCCACCAAGGACAGAGCTTCGTAGAGCGCTTTGACGCCAACAGCTACCTCCTTATAGCAAACGCCATGGACCAGTATGACGCGGCGGCAAAGTGGGGCGGCGGCGACCTGGCAAAGGCATGCTCCCGAATACAGGCAGAAATGATGGTGGTGGCATTCAGCTCGGATTGGCTATACCCATGCGCTGAAAGCCATTCCATTGTCATGGCGCTCATGCAGAACCACCACCCCGTGACTTCCGTGGATGTGGACAGCAACTACGGCCATGACGCATTCCTGGTGGAGGAATACAAGGTGAGCCGCATTATTCGCTCTTTCCTCATGGTAAAGGCCGAGGATGACAGGAGGGACGGCAAATGAGCAAGTCGTACCAGGATACACTGGAGCATTTTGGCGTTCATGAGGCTGATTGCAACTTCGAGCAACTGAGGAACTGCGCCACAAAACTCTCCGCCGAACCACCAGGAGGCGAAGCAATTCGCTGGCATGACGACATCGTGCAACGCCTGGTGCAGGACGGCGATTCCGTAATCGACCTGGGATGTGGAGACGGGGAACTGCTGCACCGCCTCGCAAAATGCCGCAAATGCTGGATGCAAGGCATAGAGGCGGACGAGGAAATGGTGGGCAAGTGCATCGCACGCGGAATACCTGTCTGCCACGGCGATATATTGGACATCATAGACCTGGTCCCTGACAAAAGCTATACATGGGCGGTGCTTGAGGACACGCTTACCACACTGAAAAACCCTGTGGAAGCGTTGAACAAAATGCTCCGCATCGCCAAGGCGTGCATTATCACCTTCCCCAACTTCGCACACTGGAGCATGCGCTTCACATTCAGCCTGGGTGGCAGAATGCCCGTCACAAAGTCATTCCCCTTCAAATGGTACGATACGCCGAATATTCACAACTGCAGCATAAACGACTTTATGGACTGGATAAGCGCAGAACAACTGCAGGTCATGGAGGCATGGGTGCTGGTGGAAGGCAAGGTTGCAAGATATGATGCTATCAAACAGCACAACATCACCGCCTCACAGGCGCTATTCGTCGTAAAGGAAAAACAAAACTGACAAATCAGAGGGCAATTCTCCTATGAAAAGCACACTAGCAACTGCATTTCTGCTTTGTTCAATGCTTATTGCCCAGACACCGCAGCCGCAGACCTTCCAGTTCGAGGAGGAAATCAAGGCAAATCC
>JAFSTJ010000622.1 GCA_017450525.1 Victivallales bacterium
ATCACCCCACCATGTCCATACCTGGCTACGAGGGAGCGGGCGTCCGCGATCTGTACAATGTCTATAACCAGGAGCACATCAAGCCATACTTGTTCGTGCCGTCTGATGCATCGTATGCCATTCTTGGGCGTTTCAAGGGTGCTATCCTGACGCAGTGCGGCGATGGCTGCGACGGGCTTGTGTCTGTTACCAGCGACCAGGCGAAGTTCAACGAGCTGATAGAACGCCTTGCGAAGGGCGTCAGCCAGTCTGCTTCAACAGGAGTTCGTGTGACATTGTAATCAGGAGACACAATATGGCTACACCAGATTGCAATACATTGTGGTCAGCAGGCAAGGTCATCCATGGCTATACCATGCTTGAGGAAGGGCATGAAGGCAGCAATTCCGTGTGGGGAAAGGCCAAATCCCCCACAGGTCAGACGGTGTTCTTCAAGAAATACACGTCCCCGTCTTCCGTCTTTGATGACTGGTATCGCGGTTATGTGGAATACCAGAAGGAACTCAAACGGCGCATTGACCAGATTTCAACAGTTGACGACAAGAGGCGGAACCAGGGACCAACATACCGCTTCATTGAATTCTTCGAGCAGATGGGGCCTGACGGAGTTCCTGAGGATCAGAAAGCCCAAGACTACTATCAAGTCCTGGAATACATTGATGGCGCAAAGGATTTGGCTGCTTATCTTGAATCTCCTGACACGACCTGGAATGACCGCAAGACATTTGCATCCGTCTTCATGTTCGCCATGAAAGTGCTCCATTCTGAACAGGTGAAAATCATCCATTCCGATCTGAAACCCAAGAATCTGCTGCTTATCCCCACGCAGAAACTGGATGGAACAAAGACCTACCAGATAAAGATAATCGACTTGGATGTTTCGCTTTTGGCTGACAAGCAGGCACCTTGGCATGAGACCGGAGAGTACATCGGCTCGCCAGGCTACTACTCACCTGAACATCTAAGGGGGCAGGTCCCGAACGAAAAGTCTGATGTATTCACCTGCGGTCTGATTTTGTATGAAATACTGACTACTGAAGGTCATCCATACAACCATGTCTCGGAGTTGGAGACATACGAGGCATACGGTGCGCCAGTCCCTCATTTGCGTGGTACATACGGCTCGCCTGAAAAAGACGCTGAAGTGGCGAAAATGCTCCGGCGCATGCTGGATCCCGATCCAGACAAACGCCCAAGTGCACTGGAGGTGCATAGGGTATTGATAGGCGGCGGAGGTCGTATCGTGAGGCCAGCCCAGAGACCAGCGCCAACGCCAACTCCAACTCCAACGCCTACGCCAACTCCAACACCTACGCCAACTCCAACGCCAGCGCCAACGCCTATACCCACACCCACACCCACACCCACGCCAGCGCCTACTCCTACACCTACACCTACTCCAACGCCAGCAGCGACTCCCCACACATTTGCATTCTGCAAATTGAAAGGCTCCAATGGCGGCGAGGGCATACGTGTCTTTGCCAATTCTAGGATTGGCTACAAGTTCCTTGAGATGATAGAGCCCAATGCCAAGAAGTATTACAGCCGCGAGCATTTCACCATCTTGAATCATGACGGCAAGTGGTTTGTTAAGCATTGCGGACCCGCAGGTGAAAACAAGACAGCACTGAATGGTGTGCTTGTGACAGGGGAAATGGAGCTGCACAATGGTGATGTGATAACTGCTTGCAGTCAGGATGCGTCTAAGACGGTAATGCCGCTTACAGTTGAGATTGGAGGCTGACATGTCCTGGGAATGTCCAAATTGCACGGCCCAAAACGAGGGCGGGGTTGTCTGCGAGCAATGCGGGTACAGGCGTTTGGTTGCCATTCGCATCACTTCCGCCGCAGGCAAGACTTTTGAAACCAGGATTGACTTCAAAATTGACCGAAAGATATACAAGGACATCGAATCGGAATACCAGTATCTTCCTGTCACTGCTGGCAGCTACCAGTTCCAGTTGCTGCGAGATGAGAATTCTCCTTCTGGATGGGGTATACAGACCTCGCCTGTTTCAGATTTGAACACCCTTCTCAATGATGGCGTCTGCCAGGTTGGACAGGTCTATCCTGTGTATTCAGGGGATGTGATAAAAATCGGTTCCAGGAGAAACGAGGGTGTCACTGCAGCGCCGCTGGTGGTTTCATTCGAAGGCGAATAGACAAGCATATCTACCCACGGCTGGGTGCACAAAAAGAGAAACATCAAAGGACCTCAAAAATGTGTTCAGAGCAAGATATTGAAAAGCCAGCTCCCATAGCAGAGAATCCCGAAACTCCAATTTCAGAGAATCTCGAAACTTTAGTTGCGGAGAATCTCGAATCTCCCATAGCAGAGATGCCCGAAACTCCAGCAGTTGCTCATGAAACTTCAGTTCCGGAAGAGGCTGCAAAGGAGGCATGGAATGCAGTTGAGCAGATTGCCTGGCCGAAGGTCTCGATTCTGGAAAAGGCAAGGCGGTCTGAGAAAAGTGTCAGGGAATGGATTGACACATACGGAAGCAAGTTCGAGCAGTTTGAGTTCGCTTTCAATTTCTTTGCAGGGCAGAACAGGGTGCATCTTGTGTATGACGCGGCGGAGATACCTGCTGATCTGTGGTTTATTGGCGATGTTCATGGTGATATACTGGCCTTGGATGCGGCTCTTTCCTTCATAGATGCCAGGACGCCTGATGCTACAATCGTATTTCTGGGTGACCTTTTTGATCGCTTCGAATATGGTGTCGAGGTAGTGATGCGTGTGCTTGCGTTGATAAAGGAACGCCCTGGACGAATACTGTGGATTGCAGGCAACCATGATGATGGCTTGTTCTACGAGGATGGAAAGTTTGGTTCGAAGGTACTGCCTTCTGAATTCTGCTGTTTCCTGAATGAGCATAAGGAGTACAAGGAGTTCGGCAAATGGCTTATAGACTTTTGCAAGATACTGCCTCGTGCGCTGTTTTTGCCTGATGGCTTGTTTGTGGCACACGGTGGCTGCCCATCGTTTGACATGAATACTTTCGGCTACTCCATTGACGATGTCAGGCAACTGGAAGACCTTGAGGATGAAAAATATCTCCATACCTTTATCTGGAACAGGGTAATTCCCGATCAGGATGACAAAGGGGAGCCAGAAGTGGGCAAGAATGACCTGCTTCATTTCATGGAGAAGATGGAGAAAATGTCGGGTATTCCTGTCAAGCGCATGCTTCGTGGACACGACCACTGCAAGGAGAGCCGCCATGAGTTTTTTGAAAGCTATTATCCGCAGGCTCCAGTATTGACCTTGACCACAATGTCGGCCTGGTATCTTGGAAACGAGGACTTTCCACCAGAACTAATGGCGCAGATGAGGAAGAAGTCTATTACAACTCCAGCAATCGCGCAATACAGGCATGGCGAATTGCCGAAGGTTTATACGCTTGACATACCCAAGGCCCTGGTGCGTCAATTCCACAAAGTTGAAGATTTGCCTAATGAACTCCAAGACAAATGAATATTGACAAGGAAATATTGCTAACCTGCCCAGATGAATGCGGGCAGATTGCCGTTCCTTGCAGCATTCGCATGATATTGGACAATCAGGCCTTTTTCTGCGAATCATGTGGATGTGAGTTTCAAGGGACAGTTTTTCCTGGCTGGCTGGACAGTGCCTCGCATTTGCGTCTTTCCAGGGAAGATGAGCAGTTGCACAAGAACATGCAAGTGCTGTATTCCCATCTTTACGCAGGGGGAGCCAAGCCGTCGTCTTCCTTTTTGGAGGAATTGCTTCAGCAGCATCCCGAGTATTGGCGTTTGTTCCCTGCCAATGTAATTCCCGTTAAAGTTGTGCTCAAGCTGTTGCTGTCGGAAGCATCTTTTGCGGAAGGTTTTGACTTCTCTGCCTTGTCCAGTCCAGACTGGCTTGAACTGTTGCTCAAGGCTCCTTCTTTTGCTGCAAAATGCCCATGGAAAAAGTTTTCGCGCTACATAGTGGAGACTAGTCGAAAACTGCCTGATTCTTTCCTGCGCAATTCAGAGGTGCTTTTCGCCAGTAGCGGCCTTGCTGAGGACAAGAGGTTCTCGCCTGACGCAACAGAGGAAAAGCAAGCTCTTTACAATCCCATTGCATTTGCGTGCAAAATGGGCTGGAAGGCGCATTTGAACTGGAATGCTTTCAATTTGGAGGATGTTTTCGCGGCTTTCAAGGCATATCCCATGCTGTTGAAAGAATATCCGTTTACGCGATTCAAGCTAGAGGATTTCGATTGGAAGAGGTACGGCGCCAGCAATTGGGATGTCGCAATCGGGTGTATTCCCCAAAAATCTCCCTTGCTGAAGATACATTCCCTGATAATGGGCAAGAATGTGGATGCAATCCTTGCCGCCAATCCACAGTGGGAGAAATATTGTTGCTGGAATGAAGTATCCTCTGCGGAATGGGTGAAGATGGTTATTGCTTCTTCAAAGTGGCTTTCATCGTGCCCATGGGGAATATTTAATTCCAGAGAGTGGCTTGCCATATTGAAAGTCAAGCCAGAATACGCGTCGCGCTGTCAATGGCAGCTATTCAATTGCGCAGAATGGCTTGAGTTGTTCAAACTTGACATTGACTATGCAAGGTATTGCGACTGGAACAAGTTCTCTTCACGTAACTGGGTTGACATAATCAGGGCCTTCCCTGCATTGGCCTCCCACTGCCCATGGCAATCGCTTCCCGCCAATTATTTGATAAGCTTGTTCCGCATCGACAGGAAATATGTTTCAAAATGCACACGCTGGGACAAGTTCAATGCAAATGCGTGGATGGAGCTTTTTGAAATTGACTATGCCTTGTTTGAAGGAAAATGCGACAACTGGAATATGTTTTCCTCTAGGCAATGGTGCGTTTTGCTGAAAAAGTATCCCCAGTTATCAAGGCATTGCAATTGGAAGAAAATTACATCTGATGTATGGAAGGACATTCTTTTCAATGACTTGATCGCCGAGGTGGCGGCTCGGTCAATGCGTTCACGGAAGACATCATTCGCCTACAGGGAAATGCAGCATCCCGAATACCTGGCAATTCACAATCTTATCCATGGCCAGGGGGTGGCCGAGGCATTGCGGAGATATCCTGATTATGGCGACAAATATCTCCAGTGGGACAAAATCAGCGCGAATGAATGGCTTCATTGCCTTGCAGAGAATCCACGACTTGCATCGAGATGCACAAAAAAACATTGGGGAAAGATCCTTGTATACATTAGAAAC
The DNA here is from genome assembly GCA_017450525.1 of Victivallales bacterium. Lineage (GTDB taxonomy): Bacteria > Verrucomicrobiota > Lentisphaeria > Oligosphaerales > Oligosphaeraceae > RGIG3456. The sequence continues at coordinate 5,215 of JAFSTJ010000622.1, forward strand.
CTGCCTTCGGAAATACAGCATTCCGCTAAACAATACTACACATTGCTTTGGGAAAAAAGACTTGAAATACTTGAGGCCGCTAACCGCCTGGAAATTACACAGCTGCCTGCGGAGGACTTCTATGCGCTGGTGGATTTCATGGACTGGGAATGGGACAGGCATTTCTCATGGGAGGCCGTTGGCCACGAACAGGTCTTGTCATTGGCAAGGAAACGGCCCGACTTCATGGAAAAATACGGTTGGGAAAGAATCAGTGATGACGAAATACGAAGACTGCTTCTGTCCTCGCAGGACTTCACTGCATTTTGCATAGAGAAGGCAAAGGGCACTGATGCAATTGCCTCCAGAATGAGAAAGGCTTTTGATCATGATACAATCACCTGGCTTTTTCTGTCTTATCCGCTGCTGTCCAAAAAACTCATGCCATTTTTCTCCTTGACTCTAAAAGACCTAAAAGATTTTAGGTATTATGGCAGCAAGTATTTGCGTTGTAAAGTGGCATTTTATCAAATGTTTTTCATTATGTTGCTGTGTTTTGCCTTAGGGTGGCTCTGGCTTTGTCCTGGGGAGTGCGGTTATCTGGCCTTCGCCAGAGAACATCAGCAACAAGCCAGGTTGGCACTATATGTTTATGTGGGCTACGCTTGCGTTTTCAGTTTCATGCTGGCGAAAACCCATGATTTTTGTGGTGGGCCAAGACTTTCCAAGTTCCTTGGCGCAATACATGCCATCGTGGGGGTGCTTCTATTCAAGCATACCTTCTTCCTGACAAGCCTGGCGCAGCGCCACTTCAGGCACGCCTTGTACATCTATGCGGTGTATGTGGTGATTATGTTCTTTGTCCGTAAAATCTATCGCATCAATATTGCAAAAGAACTATGAATGCCATTTCTAAAATCGTTGCAATATTGAATGTTGTATTGCTGGTACTGATTTGGAAGGTGTGCCATCCAACCAAGCCTGACAGGCTTCTTGAGATATCGGAAATCCTGAAGATACAACCTGTCAGTTTTATCTCCGCAAGTGATTACTATTCACGCAAGGCCATGGCAAATGACAGTAAGCTGGCTGGTTTGGATGGAGAAATAGACACCTTGATTGAGCAGAATGACTTTGAGCAGGCCTTCTCATTGATTAGGCGCATGGCTGGTCGTTATCCATTGTACACAAAGGCGTCAACTTTGCGTGAAAAAGTCGAAAAGGCCAAGGCAGACTTCATTGCAAAAAAGACAAATGAGGCCATTGAGCATTATGGTAATGACAGGTTTGACAAGGCATTCGATGCTGTGGAATATGCTGATTCCAGTAATCCTCGTGTTTCATTTATTCTTGGTATGAAGCATTTGAGGCAGGAAAAGGATGAGCAAGGCAAATTTGAGGCAGGCGAGAAGGCATTGCTCTATGCTGCGCAGAATGGCGTGGCGGAGGCCTTCTTTGAGTTGGGAAAACTGTATGATCCCACTGGCAAGGCCTGGCGTACTTCCATGGAGAAGGCGAAAAGCTGGTATATGAAGGCATTTGAAAATGGAACCTATGAAGCGGGTTTATATTTGGCGAATATGCTGGAAAAGGCTGGCGATGTCAAGGGTGCGTTCGGATGGATATCCAAGACTGCTGAGCATGATGTCCTTGAAGCGCAGCGTTTGCTGGCATTGATGTACAAAGAAGGTCGCGGCGTGACGCGCAACATTGAAAAGGCAATTCAATTTTACGAGGTAGTAGCCAACCAGAATGATGTGGATGCCATGCTCGCTCTGGGTGTGATATACGGCGACAGGCAATCAGAGGTATTCAATTATTCTATTGCGTTTGAATGGTTCATGAAGGCGGCTGAGGAAGAAAACGACCGTGCACAGCTTGTGGTTGCTATTATGTATGAAAAGGGGCTGGGAATAGAAAAGAATCTGTTCAAGGCGAAAGTCTGGTATGAAAAGGCGGCGAAGAATGGCTCCAAAGAGGCGAAGGAATGGCTTGGCAAGAACTTGGAACGCATTAGACGGGAAGAGAGCGAGAGGAAAAGACAGGTAAACTATAGGGATAGACAGGTAAACTATGTAGCAAAGGCTGTTGAAGAATGGGAGATGGGCAAATGCAAAGAGGCAATTTTTTATGCCAAATTGGCCGACCAGAACAACCCTCATATTCAGGGCATGCTTGCATACGCCCATTATTATGGGGCTTTTGGCCTGGATAGGAATCAGGAACTGGCAGTGGAACTGGCACATTCCGCTGCACGAGGTAGCGATCCTTGGGGATATCTGGTATTGGCAAAGTACAATGGGACATTTCCTGATTCCAATGGTTGGAATAGGAGTTCCCAGGAGTACATAAAGCAATGCGTTTACTATGAAAAAGCCGCACAGGGCGGCATTGATGTGGCGCAATGCAAGGTGGCGGAACTTTGCATTTATGGTCGTGGTTTCGATGATGGCGTCACTACTCTGCGTTCCAAAAAGAAGAGGCTTTTCAGAAGCAGGAATCATTCCGTGGCATCTGATGATCCATATACCACCTGCTTCCACGACTATGAGAAAGCGAAATACTGGCTAGAAAGGGCTTATGCGCAGGGAAGCGTGGAGGCAGCCGAGATGCTGTGCATGTTATATTGCATTGGATATGGCGAACCAGGGCAGGCTGGATGCGGTTTCCAAGGAGCGAATTGCTTCGGAAGCATTCCCAGAAATGTGGAAAAGGCCCTTGCTTTGATAAAATGGTTGGAAAAAAGAGACGCAGCGCGGGCCAATAAGTTGAGGTTGCTTTTGCATTGAATAATGAACAACAAAGTGAACTTCATATTGCCATACTGGTAAAAATGGTATGAATAGAATGTCAATATATTTCTTTCGAAGCCTTTTGTGCGTGGCGTTGTTCTGTGTTCTGTTTGCGTTGCTGCAGGAATGCCTAAAGCCGAAATACTGCGACAATGTCAATAATTCCACTGCAATGGTGGATGGCTTTTATGCGCTGAAGAAGAACAGCGTTGATGTTCTGTTTCTGGGCGGTAGCCAGATGGCGTATGCGGTGGCGGCAGATCAATTAGGCACGGATTGTGGTGTAATCGCATACGACTTCGGCGCAAATGGGCAGATGCCTTCTACGACATTGTATTATCTTAGGCAGGCATTCAAGCGGCAGAGGCCGAAACTGGTTCTGCTGGAGGTGGGGCAGATGTTTGATACGAATGCCCCTGATGACGCATACTATGCCTGGAATATGTCCCCAATGCCTTTTAGCATGGACAAGTGGAGGCATCTAATGCAGCTTTCAAATGGCGATTGGAAAGCATCTTTCATGCATTTGTTCCCTTTGTTGCAATATCATTCCCGCTGGAAGGAACTGAGTCGCAATGATTTCAGGCTTCCGTTCGTGCGACGTGAATATGCCAGCTGTGGGCATTTGGCTTCTCCTATAACACAAGGCGTCAAGTTACCAGAAAAGGCATTGCAGGGCACTGATGTTCAATTGCCAGATGCAAATGAACGCTGCCTGCTGGATATGCTCCGTTTATGCCAGGAGCGTGGAAGTCGTCTTATTCTTTTCAAGGCACCCTCCATTGAATGGCAGACGCCTAATATTGCTTTGGAATCCTTCACGAATGAGCATTCTATTCAATATTGGGACTTCAACGCCAATCTAGAGGAAATTGGTCTGGATTTCAACAGTGATTTTGTGGATGCAATGCACATTAATGCAAATGGTGCTCGAAGATTTTCCACCTGCCTGGCAAAAAGGTTGAAGATCTTGCTTTCAGAAAGCCATATATAGAAAATTGCCTGCCTTGTATTGCGCACCGTAACTGCCGAAAACAATGAAAGTGAAGGCGATGACCATAAGTATTGCCATCTGCCAGAACCAGTGCAGTTTGTTGAAGGAGCTTCGTATAGAAATGCCTTTTTCGTGGACAATGTCCACTGCCAGCAACAGGATTATGCATGCAAGAAAGTACAGGCAGCGTATTGCCAGCGGTGTGCATAGCTGCTTAATTGAAATGTCACAAAGCAGCGAGTTGAACTGGTAGAGTTGGGCATTGAGTGCCTTGAAAGTGAACATTCTGCAAAGATAATTCCATCCATCGTATAGGCTTGCTGCGCGGAAAAATATCCAGGCAAACAACATAAGCAATGTGCAGCGCAGTCCTTGTAGGATTCTGGTTGGCAATCTGTCATTGGACGTGGGTTGTGGCAGTAATTTTCTTTCTGCCATCACATATATGAATTGCAGAAATCCCACCGAAAACACAAAATGCATTGCGCTTCCGTGCCAGAAGCCGATGACAAGCCAGGTTAGGAGCAGGGAAAATATAGCAATGCCTTGGCCTTTGCCGAACCATGATTTCATGCGCTTGCTTTTCTGAAGCGGATAGAACACATAGTCCTGAAGCCACAAACCCAGCGTAATGTGCCAGCGCTTCCAAAAGTCAGACATGCTGCGGGCGAAAAATGGCTGGCGGAAGTTTTCTGGCAGGCGCAAGCCGAATAGTTCCCCGCTGCCCAGGATGATGTCCATGTATCCTGAAAAATCGGCATAGAGCTGCACTGCGAAGCAAAGAAGGCCCGTCCATAGCGCAAGGCCGCTGTATGCCGTGCAATTGTCAAATGCCTCGTTTGCGATGATTGCCATCTGGTCTGCTATGCACAGTTTTTTCAGGTAGCCCCATGCGATACGCAATGAGGCGGACTTGATGCGTCCGATGCTGCAATTGCCGGTGTTTTCCAACTGGGGCATGATTTGCCCGTAGCGTGAAAATGGCCCCTGCATTATGTGGAGAAAGCAGCTTCCGAACAGCAATACTTTAAGAGGATTCTTTTCAGCGGGGACAAGCTCGCGGGATACGTCCAGCACATAGCTGATTAGCGTAAGCGTGAAATAGGATATGCCTAATGGAAGAAGTGCATTGTAAATCTGTGCCGCAGTCTGCTCAAGTTCCGCTTCTGGCATTGTGTGCTGTGATTGAAGCAGAGTGGCATATAGCCCTCCTTGCCAAAGAGCCTGATTGTAGTATTTGAACAGCAGCAATGAGAGCAAGGCGACTGCAATTGCGGGAAACAGGCATTTTGTGCAGCGGTTTTCCAGTTTGGATTTCGCCTCACGGCGTTCTTCTTTGCTCAAGGTGCTGGATTGCTGCGCAAAGTCGTCATTGAGCTTTTGTATGCCAAGTGCCGTGCGATATGCGACAAACGCATTGAGAATAAGGACAATTGCTCCAAATGGCGAAATGCTCAAATAGAAAATGATGCTGCCTACCAGCAGGACAAGCCAGCGCCTATCAGATTTCGTGCGGTAGAATACCAATGCCAGCAGCGCAATGAAACCAAGAAATGCAAAGGAGGTGAGTGCCATGTTAGGCTTCCCTTTCAATGATGGCCACCATGTCCCCTACGTTTTTCATCTTGACTGCCTCCCCCATGGAGAACTCCATGTCGAACTCGGCCTCAATTGCGGATAGCAGCGATATATGTATCAGGCTGTCCCAACCTTCTATGTCCTTTGCCGTGGTGCTTGAGGAAACTTTGA
>JAFSTJ010000623.1 GCA_017450525.1 Victivallales bacterium
GAAGAACGCCAAGGATAACCAGCACGAAGACGAGGTTGCACAGTAGCACATCCCGACCTTAAATCAGACAAAAATCAAACCATCAACCCCATCCGTACAGGCATGACAATCGCCTGTACGGACACCAACCTCAAAAAGGAGAATAATCAAATGAGTATGCCATTATGTCCAAACTGTCATTCTGCAAACGTTCATATCAAACCAATCGCTACTAGAACCTGCGAAGGAATCGGAGCGGTGACTGGCGGTATCGCAGCTGCAAAGGCTGGAACCGCAGGAGCAGCAATCGGAACTGCAATCTGTCCTGGAGTCGGAACAGCCATAGGTGGAATCACTGGTATTGTCGCTGGTTTCTTCACTGGCGCCTTGAGCGGAGCGGCTGTCGGAAGAGCCATAGACCGTAAAATAGTCCAGGCTTTCCATTGCAACGACTGCGGTTATGATTTTGCCGCATAACCTTAACCATCAAAAACTTAGGAGAAAACAATGAACAACACAAGCGAATCACTTGAATTTGACTACAACCCCACGAACAGTCTCGGCGCTCCAGAACGCAGGATGCTGATGAGTATTTCAGGACCGCAGGACAGGCTGGAATATCCGACCGAAACCTTGAAGATGGCCAACGGATGCGAGGTGGAACGCTATGTCATACCCGATGAAGACAAGGAAAAAGTGCTGGAGGCAGTCTATCCATTCTTCAATGTTCCTGGTTTAGACGAAGAACGTCTGGATGTCCATACAGGCAAAACATTCAAAATTAGAGACTACATCGTGACCAGAGAGGGAAATTGCAACTTTCTTGTCTCTCCCTATTACGCAGAGGCAGGTGGCACCGTGCTCGATTGGGTAATTCTAGAAATAAACGAAGACTGTAGAAACATCAAGAGCAATCCTATCTGTATCGATATAGTACGAAACTGATAATAGTTGAATATAAGAGCCCTTATCCAATTTGCGGGGGCTCTTTTTTTTGAGTTTGGAAGACTTTTGTTCTTAAAATTGGAAATTAGTTCGGAAAGTTGTACAATAGGCCTTGTCATTCTTCTTTTTTGTAGTATATTCTACATTTCATACAGAACAAGAAAGTGATGGAGAACAATAATGGCCTATATATCGTACAAGAAATTATGGCATCAGCTTATAGATAGGGATATCTCTAAAACAGAGTTAAGAAACGCCACGGGTATCAGTTCATCTACGTTAGCTAACATGGTGAATGGTCATAATGTCAGTTTAGAGGTGCTTATGAAAATCTGTGTGTTTCTTCAATGCGATTTGTCTGATGTTGTTACAATTATGTACGGTACCTCGGATTCAAAAGACAAGTCGTACTCTGAAAACTTCTTAAGAGATGAACAATCTTGTACAACAAAATAGTTTTTTGGGGGGACAAATAATGAAAAGCAAAAATAAGCAATTATCATCAATGCAGTTGGAACTTTTCTCAAAAGAGGAAATAGATTATGTCGAAAGTGATGATATTGATAGCATACAGTATTCTGTTATAGTGCCTCCAATCAAGTGTCAAGGTATCAAGACAAAATTAGTCCCATTTATTAAGAAAACTGTTGGACGTCATGAAGAAGGAGTTTGGATAGAACCTTTTGTAGGAACAGGTGTGGTTGCTTTTAACATGGCTCCCCAAAAGGCAATTTTAGCAGATAAGAACCAATATATAATCTCTTTTTATCAGAAAATACAGAGTGGAATTATAACACCATCTGTTGTTAGACAATTCTTAGAACACCATGGAAATTTACTTGAACAATACGGGAAAAAGTATTATTTGGAAATGCGTGATAATTTCAATCAAAATGGCGATCCTTTATATTTTCTCTTTTTAAATCGATCTGATTTTAATGGTATGATTCGTTTTAATCGTCATGGAGAATTTAATGTTCCTTTTTGTCAGAAAGCAGACCGGTTCTCTAAAGCATATATCACTAAAATATGCAATCAGGTGGCCAATATAGCTTCTATTATGAGTGGAAAAGAATGGGTTTTTATTTGTAGTAATTGGCAAGATATTTTCTCTTATGCCACAGAAAATGATTATATTTATATTGATCCACCGTACATTGGTCGTGACACTTCATATGTTGGAGAATGGCCAGAAGAAGAGGCAATACAATTATCTAAATTTGCCCATGAAACTCCAGCAAATGTTTGTTTGTCTATGTGGAAAGAAAATGAATTTCGCAAAAATGAACATTTGTATAAATATTGGAGTGATTTTAAATGGTTTGAACAAGAACATTTCTATCACATTGGGGCCAAAGAAGTCAATCGCCATCCAATGATTGAATTATTGGCAATAAAACGCTAACATCTAACTAGTAAAGGAGCAAAACAATGAGTCTCTTCTTTTTCAATCAAGAGGACAAAACAGAAGACTTTTCCTTAATTGACGAGTTTTACTCATTGATGAATGATGTTGATTGTAATGCGTATGGGATAGTTGATACTCATAATCACATTCATACACTGGGAACTGATTCCAAAATTATAGGCCGAATCTTTGAAATGTTCGCACAACCTGTACTTGAACTAATTGCTCAAAAGCATGGTTTAATTCTTCGTACCCCTGAATCCCAAACAGTATATCCTGATTTTATTATGATGAAAGATGAATCTTCAAAGGAAAAAATCGCAATTGATATAAAAACAACTTATATTGATAATGAAGATTCATCTATCAAGTTTACATTAGGTTCCTTCGCATCATATATGAGAAATAATATAAAGAATATCGAATATAAATATACAGATTATGTTAAGCATTATGTAATTGGCTTCATTTATAAACGCAATGGAAATGCTCAAGAAAGCAAAGTTGTCGATTATGCGCTTCGTCATGAAATAGTTTTTCCATATAGAGATGTTAGATTTTTCATTCAAGAGAAGTTTAAAATTGCAGGTGACAAACCAGGTTCAGGCAATACCGAGAATATTGGTTCAATTTCTTCAAAGAATATTGATGATTTTAAATATGGACGAGGACCATTTAGTATTCTAGGTGCAGATATTTATGATTTGTATTGGAAGTATTACCCTAAATATAAGGAGACTATCAAAAATTATAAATCATTGAGTGAATTTCTTACTTGGTGTCCCAAACATATAGATGAATTGGAACTGTTGCACCCGTTTAATCGCGATGTAGTTCTTGATTTGATTTCAGAATATATCAAAAATGATAAATCTGACATTATATTTGATACGTCCGACGATGAATCAAAACAGGAAAACTAAAACTCAAGCTATTGCTTAACACCCCTTCTCAAACCATACAAGACCTTGTGTAAATTTGGTTTTATTCAACTTATGAAAGATGCACCCGACAATAGTGTTAAGCAAAGGAATGCTTCATCTGTTGCTTTTGGTTTTGATTTTCAAGTACATGCCGCAATGGTTCTAATGTTGGAGAATCTTCTTGAACTAAAAAACATACGTGTGGAAGGAAAAACAGAAGATATTGAAATTGAACTCAAAGACAATAGCTATATCTTTGCACAAGCGAAATCCATCGTAAATAGCAGTTCGGATTTCCACAATGTACTAGCAAATCTTAAGAAAGCTTTAACTTCTCTTTCTGAAGCAGCAGCAACACGAACAATTAATAAACTGGTTTTCATTACTAATTCCCCAAATCCATTCAATACTCAAATAAACAATAGTATTTTTGTGGGGCATTCACATAGGGATTTTAAAACATTGCCAGAACAATATCAAAGGAGAATTACAGAATATTTGAAGGATATTAATACTCCTTTGGACACCAATAATCTGATGATTCATATACTTCCATTTGAAACAGATAATAACCTGGAAAAATATAAGGTTGTCATAAGTGTAATCAATGAGTTTATTTCAAATTTGGAATTAAATGGTTTAATTTCAGCAGAAAGGATACGGAACATCTGGTTTTCAGAACTTTTTGCAAATAGTTCAAAAAAAGACACTCAAATTGTTTTATCTAAAAATGACTTAATCTGGCCATTGATTGTCATTATTACAGATATATCATACACAAATTCATCATTGCGTGAAGAGTTTGATTCTGCTGAATTTGAAGAAATTAGCAGAAAATACAAATCTATTATCAATTATCATTGTGAAAAATATGAGTATTTTACTCGAATTTTGTATGATTATCAGAATTTTACTTCATCTAAAAAAGGCCAAGAAAAAATAAAAGACTTCATTGAACTGAAGTGGAAAGATTACAAAGAAGATTTTGCTGCGGACGGGATTCAAGAGAGTATCAAATCTTCATTAATTAAAATTATAATCCATAACGTTCTTCAACAACGCTTTAAAATTGATAAAATCAAAGAACAAACGGGTCTATGATTATCCATTCAATTGACATAACAGAAGGCAATTATCATCGTCATATTGACTTTGATGATAAGATTAATCTTGTGCATAGTACTTATAATACACAGGGTAAAACAACATTATTGAGATTATTATTATATTCACTTGGATATAACATTCCTGGAACAAGAAGATTTAATATTTCAAAATGTGATGTCTATACAGAACTTTCATGTGAGAAGCTTGGAAGGTTTAAATTGAAAAGAGATTCTAATTCGTGTACAATTATAACCATTATTAATGATAAAGAAACGACATACGTTCTTCCAGGACAATTATCAGAACTCCATAAACTTATCTTTGGCACAGAGAATGAAAACTTGATTAACAATTTACTTGGAGCTTTTTACATAGATCAAGAAAAGGGATGGACACTACTCAATAGAGGAGTAGTTATTGGGAATATTCATTTTAATATCGAAGAATTAATTCGTGGCTTGTCAGATCGTTCTTGTACAGAATTAATAGAACAAGAGATGAAGCTTTCTATTGAGTTAGGTAAATTTCTCCAAATGCGAAGTGTATCTAAATACCAGCAAACTATCGTTGAGAATGGAGGAACACTAGCCACCGATGGATATGATGAAAAAATAGATATTGAAATAGAGCAATTATCAATTCGTCAAAATGAATTAAAAAAAGAACTGAGTAGAATTGATAAAACAATTAACGACAATAAGGCTGTAAAAAGATTTATTGCTGAAATGAAACTACTGATTAGACTTCCAAATGGAGAGCAATTTGCTGTTACTGAAGACAGCATTGTAGGTTTGAATGATTCCATTAATTTCCTCATTGCCAAACGTAAAATGCTTTCTTTGGAACTTACAGATATTGGCAGAAAAATAAGCACCCTTATCACATCCAGAAAATATGAGGAAAAACAATTGGAATTTTGGAAAACAGAAAATATAACTCAACTCTTTGATAAACAAATATCTACCATGCCACTAAATCCCATAGCAATTGAGAATAATATAAAACAACTACAAACAAAATTATCAGAGATACGAAAACAAATCTCTGATAAAACAAAGATTGGTAATCCAATTTCAAAAGAACTCTATGATAATGTTCTTAAGTATGCTAATGAATTAGGGCTTGGTGATTCATCTTCAATAGCGGAAACATATATTTTTACATCTAATCTCAAAGAATTGACAGGAGCTATTCTTCATAAGACAGTGTTTTCTTTTAGATTAGCATATATTCTTGCAATACAGAAAGCTTTGAATATAAAACTACCTATAATTCTTGATTCACCAAGCGGGAAGGAGATAGATAAAAATAATATTCAGCTTATGATTAATATTCTTGAGCGTGATTTTGCAGATAACCAAATAATCATAGCATCTATTTTTAATTATCAATTCAAAAAAATCAGAATAATTGAAATTCAGGATAGATTGGTTAATCAGCAGAACTCCCCACTTTTGGAATAATTGTCCATCATTACAATCTAATAACTATATGAGGGTGTCTGCTTACTCCCGAAAGAAGCGGAGCAGAAATGTCTATCATCGATGGAACTGGCGATGACTATCAAAAAAGAGTTGGACGCTGGTGATTTGCCGAATAACGACAAATCTGTAGTGGATTGATATATGTTGCCAATGGGTGTGAGCGGTTTGTCGCTCACACCTATTTGATGTAAATCTAATATGACTAAGATTCTGATGTGTCAAAATGTGTCGCAATTAACTGGCAATACACTAGATATCTTGTCCTTTCGTATGCTTATTGAGCATAATTGCTGTCTGAATTGCTCCGTCTATTCTTCCTTTCATTTGATTCTCCAAGAATCTTCTGAACATTCTCGTCTGTCAAGTTTGACAAACTGGTTGCATGATATGCCTCAAGAATCTCTGGCAAGGTGAACGTACCTTCGTCTATTATTTTGTTTACAAGCGATATCTGCCGTTCTGTTATTGGCTTGTTCGGATTGCCTAGTCGCTTGCCTGTGAACGTCGGTTTGGTCTGTGGCTTCGCAACTGGAACAGTCGTTTTCTCCGCTGGTATTGGTGGCTGCGTCTCCGCTGGTAAAGATTGCTGCTGCGTCGTCACCTCGGTTAAAAGAGGCGAGACTTCTTTAGGTGTCGATTCCAGATTGGCTTGGTCTTGAAGGTCGGCAATCTTCTTGAAGAACGAAAGGTCTGGAGCAGCATTTGTTGTGATAATTGCTTGAAGATAGATAGTTGTTTTGATTGATTCTGTTTCCATTGTTGAACTCCATTATTAAGCTGGATATAACGAATAGAAGGCAATCGAACTGCCTGTCTATATAATGACGGTAATAATTCAACCAATGGAGATGAACGATTATGAACAAACGATTTACGACCGACAGCATGTATAATGGGAAAGAGATTCGCATTAAGGATGGGACACAAGCCGATATCAAGGTTCTGGACGCAATTGAGGAATCAATTGAGAAGGCTTTGGACAATGGAGCAGGAACGATGCTTCTGTACGAGATGACCTTGCCGAGACAATATAATCAAGGTGGTGGAAATAATGTGTTTCTGAAAACGCAAGCAGACCTGTGTAAATTTCAGAAAAGAGCCGACAAGTCATGCACATCTCCACGTTATATCGGTGTGAGAGACTTGTTGTCAGAAGATGCTCCACGATACAAGGTGGTGATGTTTCTGCCAAAGGAAAGCAATTATGACAAGGAACAATTTGAGGATAAGGCGAACGAAATCACTAACGGAAAGATGAAGGATTGGACAGCGTTCAAGGATGGCGACCTTATGGCAATGTGCAGCGAAAAGTATGGAGTGGAGGTCAAGGATGTCGTGCCTCTGGATGGAACCAAAGAAGCAAGTGATGAAGCGTTCTATGTGGCCAGTGAACTTGCAGCAGTGAAGATTGAACCTCGTATGGATAGAACATTATTCAGAAGCAAAAAGACCTGTTGAAATCATAATAATCCATCTCCGTATGCTCGTTTGCATACGGAGATGGAGACAAAAAGATTTTGAGTTTTTTGATACACTAATATAAATTAGCATATATTAAGTTGTGTTATTGACAAAAGTCTTCATTGACAAAAAAAGATGTCGTTTTATTTATAGCCATCCGATTTGACAATGCTCGTTCTCTAGAGTATTTTATCTTGCTTTCCGAGTGGAAAGTGTACTTCGCGCAGTGTCAAAATGGGTATCACAGGGTATCACATTTTGGGCACAAAAAGAGGTTCAAACTCACAGGGTATCACGTTTTGGAGGCGGCTGTTTTTGTGCGTGATTGAGGTCGCATACGGTACTTTTGAGGTCTTTTCCAGAGGTTTCAAGCGTACTCGTTACCGACCCCCTCTCCGCCAGTTTTTGTTGATTAAAGGGCAGTTAGCTTAAAGCAACTGCCCTTTTCTTTTTGTCCATTGTTATGATTTTTTCAGCTAAACTAGCCCAAAACTAGCCCAAAATGATGTTTTTGAATCAATTTTAGGGTTTATTTTCTTTATTTGATTTTTTAAACAAGACGGCCACCTTTCTGGCCGCTTTCTTGGCCAGTTCCATCTTGGCGTGGTTGTAATGGTCGTGGATGACTTCGGTGCCAGACCAGTTGCCCTGGTCGCGCAGGTCGGATTCCGTCATGCCTGCCTTCAACGCGTCTGTGGCGAAGGTGTGGCGAAGGCTGTGGAATGTCTTCAGGCGGACGGCCTTGTTCCGTCGCTCGCCATCCTCTGGCTCGCGGTCAAGCTGGATGCCTGCCGCCTTGGCGATGGCCGTGAACTCCTCCGACAGCTTTGTCGCCTGGTAGCTTGTGGCAGCTTTTGGCCAGATGAATGCGTCGCTTTCCTCCAGTATCGGCGGCAACATTCGGACCCATGGAAGCGATAGGGAATGGACGGCAACACGGTCGTCTCCCCAATGGCGCGTTTTGTTGGGGATCAGGACCAGAAAATCATCTTCGGTCCGCAGTTCGTTGGATGTCAAGGTGGCGATGTCGCCCAGGCGTAGGCCCGTGTAGTACCCCATTTCTATGGCCGCTGGCCAGAAGCCTGGCTCGGCGTTCTGGCTGGTGTATTCCCTGGCGGCCTTTCGCAGTGCCTCCAGCTCGTCATGCGTGAATGGCTGGTACGGGATGCTTCCGTTCCTGTCGCGCTTGATGGCCGCCCATGGGTTGGTTGGCAGTTCCATGGGCGCCTGGATGAAGCTCCAGATGGTGTTGAGAGCCGACAGGTTGTTGTTGCGGGTAGATGGCGCGTCTCCCTTGTCGGCCAATGACTGCCAGTATTCGCTGGCCAGCCGCAGTGATATTTCCTGGACGCGGGTGTATTCGGGGTGTTTGTCCCTAAGCCAGGCAATGAAGCGGTCCAGGGCATTGTGTCGGTCGCGCTGCTGCTTCGCTGCTCCAGATACTTCGCAGTGGGATGTGTACCAGTCCCAGAGGTCCGACAGCTCAACTTCCTGGCTGATGGTGCCCATTCCTGCCTCTCGGATAAACTCTGTCAGCCTGTCTCGGCGGGCGCGTCCGCTTCGTACCTCGTTGAATAGCTCCAAGTATTCCTGGGCCTTCTCGCGGTCCATTTCGCCAGTGCTTTTTTTCTTCCAGACTGTCTTGCCGTCAACCTTTTCGGTCCAGCAGACGTAGAAGAACTTGCTGCCATGTTGTTTTCTGATGAATGCCATGGTGTTTTGCGGTGGTGTGGTGGTGGTGGTGTCTATCTGCCTGTCTCGGCGAGTTCCTGGAAGCGTGTGACTTCCTGCTCGGTGATGTCTGGCGGCGCGTCAGGTGTGCGTGAACGTGCCATTAGCAGGGCCTTGTAGGCCCGAAGCTGTGGGATGTCGTAGCGTGCCTCGCTTGTCAGCGTGTACCAGACGCGGAACCAGAAGGGGTGCGGCGCGTGGTCCCACTTGCCTTTCCTCCAGTTGTAGAGGGTGGTCTGGGACATGTCCAGGATTCTGGCGGCCTCTGATTCGGTGCAGGTTGTCTCTGCCTCTGGCTCCTTGGCCAACTGGCGCGTGATGTTATCCCGCGTGAGGGCGGTCACGCCCATATCGCAGGTCAATATGGCCTCCACGGCCTTGATGGTGTACTTGTTTGCTGGCATGGTGTTTACTCCTCTGTGGTGATTTTGGTTGCGTTGTGCCTGGCCAACGGGCAGAGCTTGCAGCCGTTGGCCAGAAGTCGAAGGTATTTGACCAGGACAATTGGCGGATTCCGCTTGTCGTTGTCGTAGTCAACTAGTGTGCGCTCGGAGACCTGGCACTCGATGATGAAGTCCATTCGGTTGCCAAGTCCAGCCGCTTTTCTTAGTTCAGCAAAATTCTTCATTCTTTTCCTCCCGTGCTGAAATCAAACTCCATGTTGGCCGCCAGGCGGGCGGCCTCAATCTCCTCCTGCCGTGCCTTTAGAAAGGCGTCCACTTCACGCTCAAGTCTTTTGGATGTCTCCAGTGCGCCTGATGAACGTGAGCGGAAGTAGGCCCTTTGCGCAGTGCGCATCTCCCTCACCAGTCGCTCAAACTCACTCAATTCAGTCATCGCCTTTTCTCCGTTTGCTTTTCAAGCTCTTTTATACGGTCAATGTTTCTCATTTGCCTGGCTCCAGAAATATGCCGTTTTCGGCAAGTAATGTGTTTAGCATGTCCGATACCTGGCTTAGGCGGTTGGCTGCGACGGTTGCCCTTTGCGACGGATTCGCAAGACCTATGTTCGACGTGTTCATGTCCGCTATAAGCTTCAATGTGTCTTGATATAGAGTGTGTGCCCGTATGGCTAGCAACTCCAGTTTCCGCTTGGTTTTCTCTTCCATGTTATTTCGTGCTCCTTCTTATCATTTGCTCAACCGTGTATTGTCTAATTCCCGTCTGGCGTATGTAAAAGCCATTGTCCATCAGGGTCTTGTTGATTCTCTTTGCATCCTGTTTGTCGCCGTTTTTCTTGGCGAGCTTATATTTGTACAGCATCTCACTCTGCCAGTCCTTGAACATTATTGCTTAACCTCCGTGTTCTCAAGCAGCATCTTGACGGTGTTCTTGTATGCCTTGACAAGCATTTCCGCATCGGGCTCCTCCTCTCGGTATTGGCCAGTCCTGGCCAGGCCAGCCATAACGCAGTCGCAGAGCATTTCCAGGACATCAATGAGATTCACGTCTTCTGGGCAGTTGTCCTTGAGATGGTGGCGTTCATCGACGATGTGGATCTGGTCAAACCAGCCAACACCCCAATGGCCAGTGATTTGAGCCTCGTGGAACTGCTCGTAGAACTCCGTAAATCTTGATAATTTTGTGAAGTCATGTCGCAAAGCTGCATTGAAAATCTGGTGGCGGATGAACTTCATCGCCTTTCTGACATCATCAATGTGCATCTCTGTTGACATTAGCAGCTCGTCGCGCGAGATGATGTGGTCTATGCTTCGTGTGTCCGCAGACGGGGATTTGTGTATTTTTATCATGTTATGCTCCTGTTTCCTTGTCAACAAAGTAGTCTTCCAAGTCGTCAAACGCCTTCTCTACAATTTCCTTTATCAACTGCCCCTGGATGATGAGCCTGAAGAGCTTGATTTTCAGGAACCACTCCGTGTCGGAGTTCTCGATGTCGTAAAGATTGAGTATGAATAGCGCCTTCGCCTGTTCCTCGAATGTCGTGTGGCAACCTGGGTCCTTCCAGTACCATTTGGCCTTGGCTAGGTCTTCTCGCCAGTTCCCCTTGTGGCCAGCTCGCCAGATGTACTTGACGGCGTTTCCGACGCAGAATGGAAGGTGGCGCGTGAGGTCGATGCACTCCGCTTCCTTGTAGCAAAGGTTGGTTTCCGCGTAGTGCGCGGGGTGATTTACATTGTCGTCCATGTTGTCCTCCTGTTTGACTTTTGCTGAAAGACGGTTATGTTTAAGATGGTTAAAGCCGAAAGGTGTTTGAGACTACTGCCAGTTTGCTATCGTTTGGGATAGCTCGATTTTATTTTGTCGTGCGGCCTCCATTGCGGATAATGCCCGTGAGTCCTGTATGATTTCTTGCGACAGGGCAATTGCCCTGTTGGTGGATAGTTCGCCGTTGGTGTCAACCTGGAGCCAGTATTGGTACCAGGGGAGACGGGCGGGCTCGACGGTGAGCGGCAATGCGTCGCAGATAGACAGGCGGTTTTGGAATGCATAGCGGAATGTCCAGAGGAGTTCCCGCAGTGCGCTCCCAACCATCGGCGGTAGCTCGATAGTAGGGATGGAGAAAAGCCAGTCGGGATTGCCAGCGGGTCCGACTTGAAGGATGACGGCCACTAACAGACGCTCTGGCGGAAGGTCCAGGGAGATGAGCGGCTGTGCCTGGGGCTGCGGTTGCGTCTGTATCTGCGCGGGCAGCTGAATGGTTGCCGTTGGCGTTGTTGCCAGTGCGCTTTCGGGGATTCCAGACAGCTCGGAAAGCTCCCTTAGCTCGATGGTTCGGACCGCTGGCAGCGGGTGTTCCAGGATTATGGGCACGATGTTCTTGGAGACAAGCGTTGCTTCTGCTGCTGTCTGGCAGCGGCCTTTAGATATTCCGCTGTAAAGGAATGTCATCAAGGACATTGCGTCTATCCTGATGGGCAGTCCTTTTGCCCATAAATCGTCGGGGTCCTTGGCAAGAGGGTCGTCGGTTCGGTCCAGCTCGCCGATTTCAACGGTGATTTCCGCCTTCCTCAATGTCCTGGCGGTGGAGACTGCTGCTGCGGTGCCAGCTTCATCGGGGTCTGGCACGATTACGGCCTTGTCGGTCAGGCGAGAGATTAGTGCGGCCTGCTGGTCGGTGAAGCCCGTGCCGCCTGCCGCGATGGTCGGATAGCCAGCCTCGCATAGGGCAATGGCCTTGAGCTGGCCTTCTATAAGGTAGATTTTCTTTTCTCCGAAGATGGAGCGCAACATCTTCTGCGCGGCGTACCAGCCGAAAAGCGTTCTCCCCTTCTTGAACACGGCGGTGTCGGCTGTGTTGAGATACTTCGGCCTGTTGTCGGAAGGTGTGAGCAGTCTCCCAGTGAAACCGACTGGGTGCTTGGCATTGTCGTATATTGGTATGGTGATTCTGCCTTCAAGCGGATCATAACGGTTGCCCGTGTCGGAGACTTTCAGAACGCCAGCGGCTACAAGTGCCTCCTGGTCAATACCGATGGTCAGGACAGATGCGCCCATGGCGTAGCCAATGCGGTATTTTTTTAGCGTTTCTTCCTTGAAGCCTCGCTTCATTATATACTCCAATGCCCTTGCGTTCTGCGGCTTGCGAAGGTTCTCTTCGTAGTGGCTGCATACCTGGTCAAGGACCGACAGTATATCCTGCCTGGCTACCTGTTGCTTGGGTGCGCCTGGTGTATATGGCGCATGGTCATACTGGACGGTTATTCTGGATTCCGAGGCGATTATCTCCAGTGCGGTGGGGTAGTCAACATGCTCGTAGTCCATTATGAACTTGACGGCATTCCCGCCGATCCTGCATCCCCAGCACCACCAGCTGTTCTTTTCTGGCGTGACGTGGAAGCTCTTGCCACTGGCCGAATTGTGGAACGGGCAGGAGCCCTCCAGGTGGTTGCCGTGGCGTGCTGGCTTCAGCGGGATTCTGCGGCCAATTATGTCGGCGATGTCCGCCGCACGTTTTATCTCTTCTGCGTTGATTATCATGGTGTTGCCTGTGGTTGTGCGTTGGTTATGATGTCGTAGAGCATCTTGTTGTACTCGGCCTTGCGGGCCTCGTCCTTGGACATGTGGTAGTCGCTTGGGGACCATGGACGATACCTCATGCAGTAGCCGTCCCAATACAATTCCTGCTCAGTAAGGTCGGAGTTGCGGCTTTTGGCCACGGACAGCACGGCCCAGTTGTAGCCAGACTTTGACCTGTTTGTCGGATCAGGAATGCTGTTGTCATTCTGCTTGCGGTCCTTCGATGGCCGCCAGAGCAGCATGACAACGTTTGCATCCTGCTCCAGTGCGCCTGATTCGCGGAGTTGCGACATGATGGGTTGGCTTCCGTCTGCCTGGCGGTTGAGCTGAGCAAGCGCCAGGACGGCGGCCCCCGTGGATTTTGCCGTCTCAATCCATGTCGCGGAAATGTCGGCCAGTTCTTCCGCTTTGTTCTGGCGCAGGTTCTTGGTGTGCTCCAACTGGATGTAATCGACGATGATGAGCGGGGGAGTTTTGCTTCGTGTCTTGTTTATAAGGTACAAAGTCGCGTTTCGGCAATCTTGCGGCGTTGGCCCTCCGCTATCGATTATAAAAAGGTTTGACTTTTGCAGAAAGTCGCAGGACTTGGACAGTTTTTCTTCGCCTTCCCGTGACAGCCTGCCTGCGCGTAGGTGTATAAAGGAAAGCCCCGCGTGTTGGCAGGCCATTCGCTGTAGGATGTCGTTAGCTTTCATTTCATGCGAGAAGAATATCACGGGGTGGCTAGCCTTGAGCGCAGTCAAGGCGATGCATGAGGCTATGGCGGTTTTCCCCTGTGAGGGGCGTGCGCCCAAAATGGTCATGGCGGCAACGGGAAGGCCGCCGATTGTTCGGTCGATCATGGGGTAGCCAGTGGGAATCCCTAGGGCTTGGCCTCTTCCCGCTTTGCGGTCGCCGTATTCTTGTAGGAGTGTCTTTGTTGCGTCGGGTGCGGCAACAATGTTGAGCTGGCTCCCAGGTGCCGAAGCAACCATCCGCTGCACCTCTGCTATCTGCTCGGCTGGCTCGCCTGTCGCCGTGAGGTATTCAAGCCCCTGGTGCAGGGTGTCGATGAGGTTGTCGCGGCGTATGAGCTGGGAGAGGTCCCTGGCCAGTCGGTCCAGTGTGCTTTCGGATTCTGGGGGATAGGTGGACAGCAGCCACTGGATTGCCTCGTCGGCAACCTGGGCTGCAACGCCAGAGGCGCGGCGGATGTTGACTGGCGTGGTGTCATGCCCGTATGTCCAGCATCCCCAGGCCGCCTGTGCGATGATTTTCAGGCGGTTCTCCTGGAACGCGCGGGCGCTGTTCCACAGCTCGGCGGCGATGTGGTGTGCCGCCGTCGCCATTAGCTGCGGGCGGTGTATGATGGCCGCCAGCAGCTTGGCTTCCAGTTCTGTGCGGTTGTAGTCCATTATAGCCAGTGTACGCAGGGTTTGCAGTATTCAATGGGATGCGCGATGTTGGTAATGCTGTCATTTGGCGGGTACTTGGAGACAAGCACTGCCGTTCCGTAGAAGGTTCTGGGCGGGATTGGCGGGTCGGTGAAGAGCCTGAATGGCTGTGCGCCAGCCTGGATGTTTGCCGCATACAGAATCCAGCCGTCTCTAATGTGCGGGACCTCCGCCTGGGCAATCTGGCTGGTTCCCATGATACGTTGAAGCTCGTTCAGAGACCCGTTTATCTGGATGGGAGTGATTTCCTGTCTCGAAGGGTCGATTCTATATGCAGTGTATTCCATTTTTATGCTTCTCCCCGTGCCTTGCGAAGCAGCCTGTCAATCTCGTGCTCCGTCTCCGCGTCGATGGAGTTCTCTAGCTTGCAGAACTCCAGCCGCCCCTTGATGCGGTCAAGAAGCTCGTACATCTCTGGCGCGGCGGCTATCAGGGCCGCGTTTGCGGATAACTGCTGCCAATTAGCTTTTTCTTTTGTTGCGTCTTCCAGTATGCGTTGCATGTCTGGCTGCATGATTTTCGCAATCACAAATGGAGACTTATCGCTTGTCACTGACAAAAACCTAAAAATGCATATCTTGTCTCTAACACTCCACGGCCCCGGGGTGAATTTCTCTTTTCGTTCGCTCATTCTTGCACCTCCCCCCTGGCCTTCGCCAGCATGCGCAAGGCTTCATCATATATTTTCAGGCCGTCTTCGCCAAGTGTCGCAAGCAGCACTTGACCCCCAAAGGAGGTCAAAGACTTGATGAAATCAAACATTTCTGGTGCTGCGGAAATCAGAGCAGCGTTAGCGTTGATGACTTCGGATTCCGCGCAGTCTTTTGGATTGCAATATGTCGGGTCTGGCATTTCAGCGATGAGACTTTGCGGCGGTGGTTCGTTTGACTGAATGCTGATCCTCATCCATGTCTTTTGCTTGTCCATAAACCTTTTGTTGGTGTGCCAGGGACCTCTTGTGAAATTTGATTCGCTCATTTGTCGCTGTCCTCCGTGTCTCTCCATTGCAATTCTCGCAGCAAGCCAAGTATCTTGACATAGAGTGCTGGGCGGTCTTTTATTGGCAAATCATCCAGGTTTATCTGGTTGAATACCTCGCATATAATCTCAAGCATTTTGGGTGCCTTTGAACAAAGCACGGCATTGTTGTAGTTGTCATCATTGCCTGTATGTGTTGGGAAGGTGGCAATCAGGTTGCCGCGTCCGTCAACTAGCTTGTCTGGCTTCTTGCCTTCACGATCTCCCATGGCAGGGCGTATTACTCTCCACGGTGTCAGGGCAAATCTTAATTTTGTATTACTCATCTTCAACCTCAATATCTCCATTAATGACTGTCTCAAAGTAGCCATCATACCAAAGAAGTTTAAAGAAATGGTTTAGGTTATAATAAGTTCGTCTCCCGATTCTTTGGCGATAAACATTCTGTCTTCTACAGAAACCACCTATGGCTTGGCAGGATTTTATCGGCATTTTGTGTGAAAATTGGATTTTCTGTATATATTTCAAAATGACTTTTGGGAGAACCATTGGATCTTCTGCATTGTATCTGTCTATGAACATAATGCTTTTCCCTATCTCCTGCCAAAAACCAAACTTGCCTTCTCCGCAGTCACAACAAGAATTTGAGGCGTAACCCTCCCCTTTGCATAACCCGCTATCGTTCCCATAAAAGGCGCAGTCGCCACATCCCAGGTCACAATAACTGTCACGCGGAACGGCGACCAGTTTGTACCACTTTCCATCCTGGTAATGCATGTAGTGTTTCATGGTTGTTTCTCCTCATTGTCTTTCAGGAACGTGAATCTATCCAGCATTTTTCTGCATACGGCAATGTCCGTGAATTTGGAGTTGCCATTTATATCTCTGAATTCCATTCTTCCAGTTTCAGTGTACCCCATGAACTGAAACTCGAAACCATTGCACTTGACTTTTGCGCCAGGAATGAATCCGAAGGTTATCAGTTCATTAAGGTCTTCTGCTGGAAGTTGGTCAAGTGCGCCCCTGGCTTCTTCCAGGCGTTCTCTGAAGTTATCCAGCGCGTCTTGGATTCGCCATGTTCTCGATTCCATGTCGTCAATGGCTTCGGCAAGCGTTTCTTTGAGATTGTCGAACTCTTCTTTTGTCATGTTTACCTCCTGTTGTGGCGGAAGAAAAGCGTGGGAAGCGGTGCCGCCTTTTTACCGCTTGTCGCCGAAAAAGCAGAGAAATGGCTATCCCACGCAAGAGAGGCCGTCGCAGGAGCGTTTTCGCGTTTATGTCTTTAATCCGCGATGTGTTTTTGGAACAGGGGTTTTGCCCTGCGACGGCCAAAGGTGGCGATGGTTGCAGCACGGTAGAAAGAGTTTTGAAGGAATGTGAGGATTGGGCTGCAACCGTCGCCAAAGCTATTTGAAGTATCGCTTTATTTCCTCCTTGATGCCGCCTCCTATGAGGTAGGCGGCAATAATGAGCGTCGGTATGGCAAGGATGGTCTCGATAATCATCTCAAGTGTGTCTGGCGTGTGGTCGGTCATGGCGGGTCTCCTTGTGGTGGTTATCTAGTATGGTGCAAATGCGTCTTCGGGGATGGAGGTATCGACTATAGGCTGCGCCTGGGGGTGTTCCTGGGGAGTGGTGGCTGTGCGGGGCTGGCCGTTTTGGATTCTTTTGCAGAGGCCGTAGGCGGCGGCTTCGGGGTTCTTCAGACCCTCTTCGGAGTTCTGGCGGGCCCGCAGTTCCTCGATGATGCCCTTGTAGGCTTCGGGGGTGACTTTCGGAAACCTCACCAGGTGGCTCTGGATGACTTCGGGTGTCATGCCTGGTAGGTCGGAGGCCTGCTCCTGCAATTCACTTGAAATTATCGTTGAACAAAACTGTCGAGAGATAGAATTATCTGTATAAAGATAATTTTTGCCAAATAAAAAAGCATTGAAGAATCGTATGGCTTCTCTCAAGACTTGTGCTGCACTTTTATTGCCTCTCTGTTGCTTAATCTGTTCAAGATAATTACTATCCTGTTCATCTAGAACTACATTAACTATCATTTAAAGCCTCCTTGTTTTATCAATGTAGATATAAGATAATCTCTCAATAGATATTTGCAAGTCGATTCGATAGAAAAAAATAGAAAAAAATATATATTCTAATAAAATAATAGATTTTAATAGACAGGGGAGTTGAAAATGGATTTTAAGACTTACATATATCAGCGCTTAAAAGAGCTAAGAAATGAAATGACACAACAAGAAATGGCTAAAAAGGCTGGTTGTGCTCAATCGTACATTAATCACATTTTGAATAATCCAGCAGATTGTCTAGCCAATGTCCGTTTGGATATTTTGTTAAGACTTTGCCCCGAATTGTTTAGTAACATTATTCAAAATGGTCAAGTTGAGAATGGTATTGGTATTTCCAACGGAAACAATGCCACTGTAAATACAACTATTCATTCTAGTACATTTGCCAGAGAAAAACTATCATCTGCTGTTTTGGATGACGATAGCATTTGTGATGCCTGCAAGGTGAAAATCCTTAAGCTGTTGAAGAGTGTTGAGTAATTCCGACAAAACTAGAGTTTCTAAATATAAAGTCTTGAGATTAAGATGAGTGTCCATATTTCAGGTTTGGGTTTACACTTTGTTTTAAATGACGACGTAAATCTTTATTATTCATCAGCGTCGAACAAAGCTGAATTAGACCTTTATCTTGAATTTGCAGAGCGCTATCCAGATTTTATGGCTTTTATTGTGCATTTTCTTTTGGCTTTTTCAAAAAAATACTTTTTCTGGCCATCTTCTTATGGATTGGTTTACTATGCTTTTTTTATAATAATTGGTATTGTTTTTGGAAGATTCCTTTCCTTTTTATTCATATATAAATGTAAAATTGTCTGTATTATGCTTGGTCCGTATGTACTTATAAATCGATTTTTTATAACTGATTTTGCTGTTTTGTTATCGAGTATCTATTTGCTTGGTGGATGGTATTATGCAGTTGTTTATTATATTGCTAAAATAGCTTTGTATGTTATATATAATTCTATTTCTTGCGGACATTGTGAATTGAATTCTAAGATCGTTCTACGGTATTGGAAATAGTTGATGGCGTGAATACGAAAGGGATGGGAAACAGACAATTGCCTGAAATGATACCCTGGCGGTCTGTTGATTTTAATGGGTGAGCATTGGCAGGATTTGTTTTTTTGGGGTATATTAATGTAATTAAGCTGGAGTTAATCAATGAATCTGCCATTTGAAGACAAAATGAAAGGGATGCTTATGAAGCATCTTCTTGACTTGGAAGGCAAATTGAATGCTGACATTCTTTGCTATAATGGGGATATTACGCCTTCGCTGGTTCAGATATTCAAGAAAATGATTGAAGAGTTGAAGACGGCGGCTGGTGAGAGTGGAATAAAGCATGATGCTCTTTCCGTTATTCTTACAACACCTGGCGGTGACATTGGTGCAGTCGAGCGGATTGTCGATGTAATGAGGCATCATTATGCCGTTGTCAATTTCATAATTCCGGACATTGCAATGTCGGCTGGCACAATACTTGCTCTTTCGGGCGATGACATTTATATGTCCTATACATCTGCTCTTGGCCCGATTGATCCCCAGACAACTAATGCAAAAGGTGAATATGTTCCAATAAGGGGGTATCTTGACAAAGTTAGAGAGTTTGTCAAGAAGTCAAATGACAATACTTTGACAAATGCTGAGTTTATCATGCTGCGGGAGCTGGATCTAGCCAAAATCAGCCAGTATGAGAAGATATGCGATTTGGCGACGGATTTGTTGAAGAGATGGCTTTCGAACTACAAGTTCAAGACCTGGAGCAAGATGGAGAATGGAGTTGAGACTATCACCAAGAAAATGAAAGAGGAACGGGCTGCGGCAATTGCCGAAAAACTTGGTGACAACTCCTTGTGGCTAACTCATGGAAGGTATATTAATATTCAAAGGCTAACGGAACTGGGGCTAAAAATAAAGGACTATGGCAATGAGCCTTGGGGAAAGGATGTTGAAGAGTATTACCAGATGATGAATAGCTACCACAACAGCATCAATCCTAATATACCTTGGTCATTGCATACTAGGGCTTTTATCATTTGAAGGTGTGAAATGGAAGACAAGAAATCGCTAGCAGATACAGTAAAGGAAATCATTGATTCTCGAAAAGACGAATGCTGTCTTCCGAAGGAATACCAGGATTTTTTGGAATTGTCCAGAAGGCTGGATGCTTTGTTTGGCCACGGCGGGGGGATGGATATGGCCTCTCCAATGCAAGTGCATAGGCAAAACCAGAAGATGCTTGCGCAGGCATTTGACATTTTGCATCGTGCCTGACGCTGCCTTTTTTGTCTAAGATAGGGAATATGAATATGAAGCGTACAGCACCGAAAAAAGAGAAGAAGCCCGCCAGGGTCACCAGGAAAAGCGTGGAGGAGTTTTTCAGGAAACTCCAGTCCTTGCCGCAGCTTCCTGTTCCCAAGGTGGATTTTACGACATTTGAGAATGTGGATGTAACCATGTCGGCCAACTCTGGAGTGTGAACTACGCCAAATAACAAACAACTGCGCCCTAGTTCCGTGCTTTTCCGCAGGTTCCAGGGCGCGTTTTTTTGTATGCAGCAGGGTGTTCGTTTGCAGTGTTTTTGTCAAAAAACTCGCCAAAGATTTGCATAAGTTAATATATTATCGGATAGTGTGTTAGAACGCATTTTCGATGTTCCGTTTGCAGTGGTTTTGCGAGTTTTTTCCGTTTTCGTTTGCATCGAAAATGCGTGGTTTTTCGCCAAAGATTTGAAGTGGATTTTTGAGAAAAATCATTGTTTGATTGGCGGGTCTGGCTTGAAGGTTTCCCTGGCAATCTCGATGGCGTTCTGGAGCTGTTCCCGTGTCGGCCTAGTGCTGCTGATAAGAGCCAGGAGTTCTCCGATGTTGGTTCCAAGTTCTGAAAGGATGGCTGGCATGGCCGTTGCGAAGCACGATGAATAGTAAATGGCTTTTTGAATGTTATCCCGATAGCACTTGTCAAAGACATTCTTGCCGATTCTTTTTGAATGATGGGCCATTCTGTTAATCAGGTTGCTCATGTAAGTATGTTTATCGGAGACCTTTGCATTGTCCAGCATCATTTGCTTTTCTTCTTCGGAGAGCGGTGAGCCGTTCCATAGATGCAGGAAAAGCCAGAATTCAAAGCATGGATTTGCGATGTAGAATCCGAAGCCCTGTTCCCTGCATCTGGTCCAGACGAGTTCCAGTTCGCTTCTATCGTGCGATTGCCTGTCCCTGTCCAGCACGACGGCAAACAAGTCGGAATGCTCGTCGCGATTCTTGAGAAAGAACCGATAGTCATAGTCGATGCCAAGTTTTAGCAGCATGGTCTTGAAGAGCTTGAGCCTTTCCTTCGGAATGGATGAGGGATTCTTGAGTATCCTGTCAATCTCCTCGTCATCAAACTGCTGCCTGATTTCATCCATTGCGTCAAACGGCAGGATTCCCTTCTTCTGTACATCCTTGCACTCATTAAGCAGATCCAGCACGTATCGTGGTGAGCTCATGCCGTCGTTTCGGTGGCGGAGGACGTGGATCTGGAACTGCGACTTGTTGTCCCTTAGCCAGGCGTTGAGATTATTGAAGTAGCATCGCTCTGTCAGGAAGCCTTCCGTTGACAGGAACACCAGGCGTTTAGGCTCCATGGTATTCTCGCCCTTCGGACGCTCGAACATGTCCCTGGC
Organism: Victivallales bacterium; assembly: GCA_017450525.1. Classification (GTDB taxonomy): domain Bacteria; phylum Verrucomicrobiota; class Lentisphaeria; order Oligosphaerales; family Oligosphaeraceae; genus RGIG3456. Next base: position 21,172 of record JAFSTJ010000623.1, read on the forward strand.
GGCGGAAAGCCTGTATTTATTCGTCACCATGGCCGTCCTCCCCTGTTTCCTGGATTTCCCCGAAAATAGGCAGCGCGCCATATCGGCCAAGAAGATAGTCTTTCTTTATGTCCTTGTCAAATCGTGTCTTGAACTTCGACAGGGAATAGAGGGAAGAGCTTTTTTCCTCGTTTCTCTCGACAAACCAGATTTCATCCTGCCTAACCTGGTCGAGGTCGAGCAGTTCGCCATCGTGAGTCGTTGCTATCAGCTGAGAATTGGCGTTAGCATCGTCGCCGTAGAAAAGGCGGATGAACTCCAGCGTTGCCTTGGTGTGGAGGCTACGGTCGAGTTCATCGATGACGGCGACGCCGTTCTGTCTTAGCAGTGGAATTAATGGCAGCAGGTCAAACAGCCTCTGGGTCCCCTCCGATTCATCCTCGCGTTCAAAGGGGATGTCGGGCCTTCCATGGACGGCCACGATCTTCTTGACCTTAATGCCATCTCCGTTGGAGTAGAAGCAATAGTATGAACCTCTGCAATTCAGCGCGATCGCCGAGGGCTTCTGGTCTGAGGAGAGCAGTCGGAACACATCGGCCTTGACATTCTCCCTTATGTCGGACGGGATGTATTCCCAGCATTTGTCGATGCTTACATCCTTGGCAAGCAGTGATTCGATGCCTGTGTCGAAGTGCTTCAGCCATTCCGAATACTGCAACCTGCCGTTGTCGTCGTGGACAAACGACGGGATGCCCGTGAAGCGGGTTTCAGGGAAGAGCACCAGAAGCCTCTGAAACCACGAGAAAACATCCTGGAACCTGCTTGAAAAGTCCTCGGTGTTGGAGCTGCGCTTGGCGACATCGGAGAGGAACAGCGTCCGTCTCATGCCGCTTTTTTTCATGTCCTCCTTATACACGTCAAACCTTTTCTTCTCATCGCCCTGGAAGTGGCAGTCGGATTCAATCGTTGTGTTGCCAGTTTCATCCTTGATCCTTGAGAACAGGCAGGTTTCGCCTGAAGGACCGTCTAAGGTGGAAAGCCATTCTCCGACTATTTCAACAGAGAGATAGTCGATGGCAAAGCCGTATGAATAGAATCTGCCATTGGCGAAAACGTCAAACTGGAAGCGGCCGATTTTGTTTTCGCTTCCAGAAGGAGACAGAAGGAAGTTCATGCGGTCGCAGTTTGTTCTTTCCAAGCCGTCTATGACTACGCGCCTGGCAAAGTCAATGGCTTTTACAAAGTTTGACTTCCCTCCTGCGTTTGCACCGAACATGAATGCTCCGCGCAAAACCCGCTTGCCGTTGCACTGCGAAACATGCCCTGGATGGCGCGTTATTTTGCTCGCAACCATGCTAAACTCTGTTTCGTCCCTGAATGACTTGAAGTTTTCACATATAAACCGTAAAAGCATAACAACCTCCTGTAGATAGAATGTAATATATGTGATAATTTCACATTTTCCAGTTTTGCGCCTCATTTTATCGTGGCAACAATAGCTTTTGGCATGTTTTGTCTGGATTGGTGGATGCAATGCGGGTGCGCTTTTTTTGAGCGTTTTCAAAAACACTTGCCTTTGCAATCACAAACAGCAATCACAAAAGGCGGCTGTTTTGGCCTGCCCTGGGCGTCGGGCGGGTCTTTTTTTATCCATTCTCACGCGCATGTGCGCGAATATTCTTAATATTCAAATATTCAAGGGGGAGTGGAGAGGGGGTTGGACAGGCGAAAGAAAAATCGGGGCTCCCAGAAAAAAGTTACGCAGAGACGCAAAAATTGCGTTTGCAATGCAAGAAAAGCGTTGCATAATAACGGCATGACAGCAAAGCCCGTACAACTTCGGCTCTTCCCAGATTCGGAGGATGCCATTCTCTACTCCAGGTCGGCGGCCTATACTGGGCTGGACGACACTGGGCAGAGAGTTGTTCGTGCCTACATCATGGCGTTGTCTGACAGCGGGGTTTTCCCGACGCAGAGCAAGGTGGCTTCGCTGGCTGGTCTCTCCCGTCATGCCGTGGCCAATGCCCTTGGTGACCGTGCCAGCGAGGCATGGCAGGCGATTACGGAGATATTGGCGAGCTGCCGAGAGGACCTTGCGGTTCGCGGATCCATCGCCATTCCGCAGATTGCGTGGCTCATCCTCTCGCAGTTCGTGCCAGGGGAAGGCAAGCTGACGCGGGCAACCTCCACCCTCACCAAGGTGGAGCTGGAGGTTCTCAAGGCTGCTGCCGCGATGGGCGGCGTGGCCTGCCTCGATGGCGGGCCGACAGTCACCGTGGCGGCGGCTGCTTCCGATGGCAAGGCTGGGGTCTCCGTCCAGGTGTCGGCACCAACGGACGCTTCTGGGCTTGCCGAGCTGGTAGGTAAGCTGCGCCAGTCTCAGCTGGGGCAGGGTTTCACGGCTTCGCCGCAGGATACGGGACATTCTGCGGCGAAGGTGGTTAGCGCAGATTCGGCGCAGGTGGTTAGCGCAGATGACGCATTGACTGCCCGACAGGATGCCGATGGTTCCGAGGCGGCTGGCGGTGGCGGGCGGTGAGGCTTCTTCCCCTCTCTACCTCCTGGCCTCGCGGCTGGCTGGCGCCAGTCGCTTCGGGACCATCGGCCTTGGCAGGCGGTTACCCTAACCGCAGACCGCCGATTTTGACGGCTGGTTTCGCCTTGGGGCGAGGCCAGCCGACAGGGCTGGCGGTTTGGTTTGGGCTAGTTTTGGGCTAGTTGACGGCTTTGCCGCGTGGTGGCGGCATGATGTCATGGTGTTCCGTCGGCTGGCTCACCCTCTTCCCCCTTCCTCCCCTCTGCCGTTTCCTCTCTTGGGCAGGGGGGGAGGGGGGAGGACCGAAGGGGGGGCCGCGGGGGCCGCGCGATTTTTGCGCGGGGGTATATATATCAAGCGGGGGGTGTCTTCCAGATGCACTTCTGGGAGATTTGCAGGGGACGGTTTTTTTCTGGAAAAATATTTAGAGATTTCTGGGCAGAAAATGGCAGGTCAATTCACAGAGGAAGAGGTCAAGGCATTTGTTGAGCGGTGGCGACCGCAACTGCTCTACAACGGCTTCCGCCAGGTGTGGATTGACACGGAGACTGGCGAGGAGATTGACTTTGCCCAGATAGCGGATGTCGAGGATCTTAAAAAAGCGTCGGCCCGTGCCGAATGGCAGTACTACCAGAAAATAGACGCGGCGCGGACACAGTGGGTTTCCCGCTTTCCAGAGACACAAAAAGAGGCGGCCCTAGTCCAGTTCGAGCGGGAAATGTGCAAGGTGGACCCGTACTATCTCGGAAAAAACTGGCTTGGCTACACCGACGCAGTGTTTCACTTCCATTATTTCATGGCCAACACGGTATCGCCAGACAGGGTGAAACCTGGGTATCGCGGACTTCGGGAGTTTGCCCGCGACTGCTACAAGACAACCTTCATGTGCATCACCTTTTCGGTGCAGCGGATAATCCGCGACCCGAATGTGACGATTCTCTATAAAAGCAACGCTGCGGAAAACGCCGCGAAAAAAGTGCAGGAAATCAAAAACCACTTCATAAACAACGTCGCATTCACGCGGCTCTTCCCCGAATACAAGCCGCGAAAAGTGGCCGAGGAGGGAAGCACGACAAGCTGGAGCGCGCCTTGCAGGACGAGGGTCCAGGCGGAAAACACCGTCACGGCGACGGGCGTAGGAAGTTCAAAAGGCAGCACGTCGCAGCACTACGACATCATCATCGGCGACGACTTCTGGGATGAGAAAAGCGTTACAAGCCAGGAAAAAGTGGCGGCGGTGAAAAAAGACATGGCTGGCATAGAGTACCTGCTGGCCAGCCCGTCAAAGGGCATCATCCTCTATGTCGGCACCCGATTCAGCCACGACGACCCCACTACTTCGCTGGAGAAAATGCGCGAGTACGACTGCGTTGTTGTCTCTGGCCTGCTGTCGTGCGGGCGCAGTATTTTCCCTGAATCGCTGTCGATAGAGAAGTTCATGGATCAGAGCCAGGAGCCATACGTCTTCTCCTGCCAGGTGATTTTGAATCCAACGGAGGAAAACCGAGGTTTCAGCCGAAGCATGTTCCGATACCAGGAATGGAGCGACTGCCAGAGGCTGGTGAAGGAGGGGAAGAGGTCATACCGCAAGGTGATACTCACGGACGCGGCGGGAGACGACAAAAGCGGCAGCGATCCCGTTGCCATCATCGTCGTGGCGTGCGACAACGAGGGCAACTACAACGTCATCGACTACATCGAGGAGCAGCTTGCGCCTTCCGACTTCATGGACAGGATTTTCGCGATGTGGGACAGGTGGCAGCCTGATTTTGTCGTGCGCCAGAAGACGCTGCTTGAGACGACGATAATGAGCTTCATGGACCGTGCCAACGCGGCGCGCGGGAAGGCTGGCAAGAGCATGGTGAGGTTCCACCACTACTCGCTTGGCAAGCGGGAGAAGAAGATGAGGATAACGGCCTCCCTGCAACCGCTGTTCAGCCACGGGCGAATCATCTTCGACCCGATCATGCCAGAGCTTCACAAGCTGGAGCGGGCGTTGCTTGAGCATCCGAGAAGTAGCAACGACAACGGGCCAGACGCATTGAGCCTTCTGGACGACCCCGCCGTGTCGGCCCCTGCAACCTTCCATCCGAATGAGAGCAAGGCGATTGACATGAGCGCACCAGGGGCCCAGGAGCTTGAGGATATTGAGCTGAGCTATCGGCGCGACGCGGCGCGAAAAATGTTTGAAAAGATGAAACAACAGAAAGGGAAAAGGTATGTCTGAAATCATGCAGTTGTGTATTTGCATCTTGCGTCTGGCTCTGTCGGCCTTCCTGGTGGCGATGACGGTCTACGTCTTCACGCTGGCCTGGCGTGTGTCCGGCATTCCGATGGACAGGAAGAAGGCAATGGAAACCGTCGAGGATAATGAGCGGCGGGCAAGGAACGAACTTGCAAAGGCGAAAGTCGGGAAAATCATATAGGGGAAAATGACTTATGGACAACGAAAAGGACAGGCTTTGGCAGGAGCTTGACGACAAGCGACGGCGCGGCGCGGAACGCTACCGCAAGATTGTCGCCGAGACGGAATTGAACATGGCGTTCCTCTGCGGGAACCAGTGGACCTGGTATAACATGGCGGAGGGAATTGAAAAGATATTCAACGCCAACAACGAGGAGCTTGACGTGGACAACCGCATCATGCCAGACTACCTGCGCATGATGGAGGAGCTGTACGGGGCGGAACCCGCGATTGTCGCCTACGAGGGCGGCATCGAGGTGAAGGACAGCATGAGCGCAAAGTGCGCCGTGCAGATTTGCGACTACCTGAACAAGAACAACGGCTGGGAGAAGGCGCGTGTCCGCGTCGGAAGCTGGATGATGGTCTGCGGAACGGGCTACATCATGCCCTACTGGAAGAAGAACAGCAGGCGCGTGAAGCGGGACAGGCAGGTGTATGTCGATGAAGGCGTGGAGACTGAAAACGGCGTGACGCACATCATGACGAAGCCCGTTGACGAGTACGACGGCGACATTGCGTTTGAGGTGCTGAACCCCCTGAACGTCTATTGCTATCCGCTGGACGCTGACTGCTGGGAGAACGTCCAGGAAATCATGGTGGTCAACCTGACCTCCTTCGAGAGCTTTGAGCGGAGGTATGGCAGGAAGATGGACAAGGAGAAGTACGAGCCCGTCAACGGCGACACGGTGAACTTCGAGGCCCTGTCCAGAATCAACCGCTATGTGTCGCCAGAAATGGGGTATGCAGCCGACATGGCGGCGACGGACACCCGCTATCTTGAAATCCAGTGGTTCAAGCGTCCAACTCCCGACAGGAAGCGCGGGAGATACGTGCTGGCCTTCGGCGGGAGAATCTTGCAGGACCACGATTTGCCGTATGTCGATGTGGCGACTGCGATAGACCCTGGCGACAACCTGAATCTCACCATGGGCATCATCCCGCAGTTCTCGGCCATCATGCCAGGGATGCTGCACCCCCCTGCCCCAATTACAACCTGGCGGCCAGCGCAGATACGCATCAACGACCTCATGAACGACGTGAGGGCAAACCGCAAGTCGTTCGGGCGCAACAAGCTGATTGTGGAGGAGAATGCGATTGACGACGACACATGGACGGACGAGCACGGCCAGATAGTCAAGCTCAAGCCAGGGTCCTTCAGCTTTACTCCGCAGTTCATCCAGGCGGCCCCGCTGGCTGGCATCAACCAGGAGCTTGACAGGGCCGAGTATGCCTTGCAGCAGGTGACTGGCCAGAGTGCAGTCACCCAGGGGCACAATGACACCCAGGTTAGAAGCGCGATGCATTTTGAAATGCTGAAGAACTCTGCGGCGACGGTGAACTGGATGATTTTGGCGGAGGCCGCACGGTGCGAGACGGAGACGGCCAAATTCGTTGTCCAGATGGTCCGCGACTACTGGGACAATGACAGGATTCTGGACGTGGTTGGGCGCGACCGTGCCATCTACTGCCTTGCCTTCCGAGACGCCGTGCTGCCGACGGACATTCGCTTCAAGCGGGGCAGCGCGATGTCCCGCAACTACATCCTGCGCGAGGAGACGTTGGAGAAATGGCTGCAATACGGGCTGTTCGGAGACGCTGTATCGCCCGACATGCGCAGGAAGTTCATGCAGGCTACGGAGCTTGGCAACCTTTTCGACGTGACCGACATCGACGCACCGCACAGGAACCGCGCCAACTGGGAGAATCTTCAGATGGCGCTTGGAAGAGCAATCGAGCCCATGGAGGACGAGAACCATCTTGTCCACATCGAGGCGCACAGCGCATACTTGCAGTCGGCGGAGGGGCGGTCAAGCAGCGAGGCGGTCGAATCCATCCTGCGGGCTCACATCGAGTACCACAGGTATTTGTATTCAAGCCAGATGTCGCCTGGCCTTGACATGGAGGCCCAGCCGATACGGGGGCTTGGAAGCATCGGCCTGACATCGCCAGGACAGTACGCCATGGCGCAGCAGGCCAACGCGCCGCAGAATAATATACAAGAGCCAAATGCACAACAATGAGGTGAAACATGATTGAAAACGGGATGATTAGAATCTACAACAAGACCTCCGAGCGAATCAGCAAGGTCATAAACGGAACGCGCATCACGATACCCGCGTATGGGTCCGCGAATGTCTCCGAGCGCAAGGGGCGCAACATGCTTGAGAGTTTCCCCAACCACCTGACGGAGGACAGCGAATATGACAAGCACCAGTACACCGAGGAGGACATAGCCAAGGTTGACCAGATGGATCTGGAGGCCGCGAGGGGCTGTCTCCGCGTCATGCTTTCTGGCCAGTCGCCAGATTTGGATTTGGCAGTTTCCGAGACCGAAGACAGGAAAAAAAGCAAAGCAGAACAAAAATAGTTAAGATTTACGCAGGAGTGGGCGCAAAAATTGCGTTTGAAAAGAGTTAAAAAAAAGGAGAAATTAAATGTCAGACGTAAAAGTACCAGAATTGAGCAGCGAGGATTTGCTTTCGGGCGACGAGGATGCGATGCGCGAGAAAATCGCGGCTGTCGTTGACAAGGCGGTTGCGGATGTCGAGGCGAAGCATCAGAAGGAGCAGCCGAGCCCAGAACGCCAGGGCGCGATGGACGAGGCGATGAAGGCATTTGCGGTGTTCGGGGATTCCGACGAGGACATCCGCGACTATGCTAAGACGCTGTTCGAGAAGGAAGTTGCGAAGCTGCCAGCCGAGGCGGGCGAGAAGGAAATCAAGGCCGCCGCGGAGCAGGTTAGCAAGAAAGTGGCGAAGCTGATGGTGGCCAAAGGCCAGACTGCCATGACCGAAGGGAATGAAGGCCCGATTTCCTTGGGCAACGGCAGCGCGGCTGCGGCGCACACCACGGACGAGCCACCCAAGACCATCGAGCAGGCGGAGGCGTATGCGGAGAGGATTGCCGCCAGCTTTGGTCAGAAGTAGTAGTTGGAACATGGGCGGGCCGAAGACAAAAGGTTAAAGGACAACAAGATGGACGAGGAAAAAATCTACAGGTATTGGAGCGAGCTCACAGACGAGGTCATCCGCAAGGCGTGGCTTCCAACGATTCTGAACGTGGCGTTCGAGCCAAAGGGCCGCTGGATCATCAACCGACTGAAGCGCACGAGCAAGGGCGTGAACGGCATGAAGGTCCACATCCCCTTCAAGAAGGAAGACCCGATTGCGTGGCGTGCCGTCACCGAGCACGGCTACACGCCGACTGGGGCAAACAGCAAGTATGCACAGCAGTTCTTCGAGCTGGGGTGCGCCGTGGCGGCCTGCAACGCGACCGTCCATGAAATCAAGGCGTGCGCCATGAACAACTCCGTCATCAAGGACATCGCCAACGAGAAGGCACGTACTTTGGTTGAGACCTTCCCCTACTTCCTCCGCGCAGTCCTCTGGTCCCCCCAGGGCGCGGACAAGGCGGTTGCCGTCGTGGCGAGCGTTGGCGGGACGGGCAACTGCACAATCACCATCGACAACGACGGCCTCTGGAACACGGTTCTGGAGGACCGCTGCAAGCTCATCGAGCGCGGCATGGTTCTACAGGGATACGACGGCTCCACCAACGCCAAGAAAGGTGCGCCCGTCCAGGTGCAGGACGTTGACAAGGACAACGGAACATTCATCATCTACGGCGATTCCACGGGCACCGCGGAGACGACCTTTGCGGACGGCGACTACTTCGTGCCAGCCGACCCTGGCGGCCTGGACATCCCCGCCATGACAAACGTCCCTGGCTTCCTGGACGTTCTGGACGACGACAACGTTTTCCAGGGTGTCAACCGCGCCGCCGCTGGCAACCGCTGGGCAAGGGCGTATGTGCTGGACGGCTCCAGCAACTACTTCGACTACGACCTCCTGAGCAAGTTCATCCGCAAGTGCTATGGCCCGAAGGAGATTGTGGCCAACATCGAGACGGTGCAGAAGTACGCTTCCCACCACTTTGCGGACAAGGTGCGCTACACCCCCGCCGAGACTTTCAAGGAGGACTACACCCGCGTCCGCATCGACAACTGCTGGATGTACGCGGACGACGACGTTGACCGCGACAAGATTCTCTCCATCGACTTCGACAACGTGACCCTGCGCCAGTCTGGCGGCATCCAGCCTCTGCATCCCGCGATGTCCGGCTGGCAGTGGGTCTCTGGCCGCATGTACATGGAGTACATCCTGGGCTACTGGTTCACGCTGGCCGCCGAGGACGTGCGCAAGTGCGGCTATCTCAAGGTCAATCCATCCAACTTCGCCTGAGGTGCGCCATGAGGGAAGTACCTGCCGAGATAGCCAGGCGGCTGCATGACAAGGACCCGCTTGCCAGGGTTTTCTGGGATATGGAAATCCACAGGTGGGTTCTGGAGTGGGACGGTGTACGGATTTGCACGCTCTTCCACGAGGACGGCTCCGACATGATGGAGTTGTGCTGGGACGAACTGAGCGGGCTTCTCGACAGGTTCGACAACTACAAGGACGGTCCAGAGCGCATCGCCAACATCCGCAGGGTGGCGGCCAACGCGATACGCAAGGCCGCGCTCAATGCGGAGAAGATGATGGATGAATCCATGCGGGAGGCCGAAGCGGTTGCAAAGGTGCAGCGCACTGGCTGCCCGCTCCAGATATATGTCCACAACAACAAATTAGGAGAAAAGAAAAATGCTTAAAGATACAGGATTCATTGCAACCGTCAAGGTTGGAAAGGCTCTTTCCAGCGGTGGGACAGCCAAAGTCGCCGTCACCGAGCTTGGTCTTCCAGACTGCGCTGGCGGCACCATGCAGGTCACTCCAATTTCTGGAATCAGCAACCTCACGGTTGCCCCGCAGGTCATCAGCGGGACTGCCTATCTTGTCGGCACGGCGACGGGTTCCGTTACCTCTGGCGCAAGCGGCAAGTACTTCTGCCAGGTCATGCCTGACGGCGCGAAGGTCACATTGACTTAATGAAAACGGGAGGGAAGCCAGATGGACGCATACTTGCAGGCTCTTGGTGACATCTACGCCGTGATTGTCGAGAAGGACGGCGACATTACCTATATCGCCCAGGCGAAGTGCGATGCAGCCGCGAAGACGGATGCAGTTTGGCGCGTGAAGCGCGTCAAGGTGACAAGCTCTGGCGGTGTGGAGCGCACGACAGTCTCCTGGGCGGGTGGCCATCCTGGCTTCTCCCACAAGGCGGACAATATGGCAAGCCTGACATACCCTGAATACTGAGGTGGACTATGGGAGTAATCTTTGACGCGATACTTGGCAAGCTGCGCAAAAAGGACAGCAGTGGTGGCGGCGGTGGCGGCGACATCTCCATCAGCGACGTTACTGGCCTGACCTCCGCGCTTGCTGGGAAGATTGAAACATCTGCCAAGGGGGCTGCGAACGGCGTTGCCTCCCTGGGCGCAGACGGCAAGGTTCCTCCGTCGCAGCTTGACCAATCCAGCTCAGTCACCACCATTCCCGCCGCTACCTCAATCTATACTCTGGCGGACGGCTGCTATGTCCACACGCCTTCGACGACACCGACCTACACCCTGCCAGCGGTCACGGACGCGACAAAGACGCACTGGATTGTCCTGACTGTCAGCTTTTCCTGCGTACTGACCATTGCCTTCGAGGATTCTGGAGGAACGACCATCGTCCCGCTGGACACCATCACAATTGCTGCCAACGACGTAGTTGAATACCTCTGCCAATATGACAGCCTGCAATCCAAGTGGGTAATTGCCTGCGGGAAGCTCAACGCATAGGGGGAAAATGGACTATTTCAACCGCAAATGGGCATACTACGCCAGGACAAGGGGAGGGCTTCCATCGGGGTACAGGCGCGTCGAGTACCTGGAATGCTCTGGCGCACAGTACATTGACACGGGGGTTAACGGCGGATCCGACATTGTGGTGTCCTGCGAGCTGTATTCGCCCGACGCTGGCGGCATCGCGTGGGGGTGCATCCAACAAGAGGCGGTGTCGGCGAACTCTACGCGCTCCCAGGCACAGATAGTAGGTAACTTATCCAATCATAATGTCCAGTTTTTTGCGGACACTGACACGTCCGCGATTATGTTTTCAGTACCGCTTCCCGCAAGGCTGTCCACGTCGGCGGACTTCGTGAATGGTATTTTCAGCGTAAACGGAACGACTATGACGCGAACAGTCGCGGCGTACAGCATGAACGTTAGCATATACCTTTTTGCGCGGCACGTCCTGCGCTCCAGCGGTGTTTACGACGTTGGCTCGTTTTGCAGCGGCGTCAAGGCGTACTGGATGAGAATCAGAAAAGATGGTGTGCCCACAAGAAACCTCGTCCCCTGCGTGCGCATCGCGGACAGCAAGCCTGGACTGTACGACCTGTGCGGGAGCATTTGCCAGCTTACAAACTCGCCGTTCTACGTCAACGCTGGGAGTGGCGAATTTACCTATGCTTAATGGAGGTTCTAGAATGCGATGGGCAAAAGACAATAACAACAAACTTGTTTATCCTTCCGCGTCGGAGTTTGCAGGCATAGTTTCTTCGTCAAGTAACGTGAAAAATAACCTTAGAAACTTAAACTTTAATTTGTGTTTCTATATAGAAAAAGATTTAATGAAAGGCGAAATATTCAAGGCGGGATGTTTGCCAGCAAATGACAATTATAATCGCAATAATGTTGTTAAGAAAATCATCAGCCGTGCTGAGGGCGCTCGTTCTATGGGGCAAAATACAAATGGAATCTTCCTTAATATAAGTAAAAGATACAATCCTTCAATGCAAAAGTTCATTGCTTTTGATTTTCCAAATTACACCAGGGTTCATTCTTTTTTTAATGAGTTGAGTAATAAGACAATATATTGTGTATTATCACTAAAAGATAAAGACGGAAATGAAATTGTTATTTCAAAAGAAAAATGCCACAAAGCTTTATTTTATAGTAACGTGATTTCCCCCGAATTTTCAACATATAGAGGTTTTTATTGCGATAGTGATGGTGTTGTTTTCTCATTTGACATGGACAAGGAAGACCTGAAAGACGTGAAATCAATGGAAGTCAAATTGGAAACAAAATAGGTTTGTTACTCCTGTTGTTTATTGGGGTAGAGAAAAACATAAAGGGGCTGTTGCTTCCTCTTAATGAGGTTTTGCAACAGCCCCATAAGGTTCTTTTTCACTTTTCTCTGCACGTATCAGGTTATTTCCGCCATCACGCCATTTGGTTCACGAAGCGGAATATCGTTGTAATTCTCCCCGATGCAGCGGGGGCCTCGAAGCCATTGAAAGCCTCCCAAAGCAAGGGGCTTGGGCATGGATGCCAGCTCGATAATTACTTCGACTTTTTGAAATTTCGTAGAATCACCAAGCACAAATACCAGCAGCATTACCACTGGCTATGTATTAATGAATATTTAGCACTTTTGGATTATACGTTGATGATTTCTCCTGTTTGATGTATAATTAAACTCCATTGCGGTTTTTAATTTCCATCATACTGTAAATGCTGGAATGGCTTTTTCAAACTAGAAAAACTCTTTTTTCAATCGTTATCAATGGGAAAATCAAGAAACAAAGAAGAAAAATGGCTTATATAGGTTACATTAATAAGTATTCGACAATTAAATGATCTGTAGCAGACGGGAATTCGGAACAGATGCATTTGAAAGCAGGATGGTAGTATGAAGAAGGACTTGACTAGCAGTGTCTATACATTCGAGGATTTGATACAGGGCAATTTCCTCTATGTCGATAAGACAGAATACATCTGGCAACTGATAAGGCCAGCGATAGGCATGTATTTCCTGTCGCGTCCAAGGCGTTTCGGGAAATCGCTGCTGCTTTCGACGCTGAAAGCCATCTTCGATGGCAAGAAGGAACTATTCAAAGGTCTCGCCATCTACGGCAAGCCCTACAAGTGGAACCAATACCCCATCATCCACATAGACTTCTCAAACAGCGACCTTGATACGGCCAAGGATGTCAGGGAATTCCTTCAGGATGAACTTAGTGAGTTGTCACGCACTCTGAAACTTCCTCTCCGCGGGCACAGCCTCAGCAAGCAGTTTGAATATCTGATCAAGGATGCGGCACTTTCATCCCCGATGAAAAAGGTCGTCGTTCTTGTGGATGAATACGACAAGCCAATACTAAGCAATATAACGAACCCTGCCCAGTGCCAGAGAATACTGAAGGTTTTGAAGGGCTTCTACTCGAATATCAAGAAAGGGGAAAAATACACGCGATTGGCATTTGTCACAGGCGTGAGCAAGTTCTGCCATGTGTCTCTGTTCTCGGATTTGAACAATCTGACGGACATTACGCTGAACCCACAGTTCGCAGGAATGCTTGGCTTCACTGAAGACGAGATACGCCATTATTTTGCCGACCGCATCGCCGATGCAGCGAAAGCCAGCACTGTTACAAGTGATGACTTGATTACAAAACTTCTTGATTGGTACGATGGGTACCGTTTCTCCGAGGCTGATACACACGTTTGCAATCCAGTATCTGTTTCAAGTTTCTTTCAGCCCCCCTATCAATTCAAAAACTACTGGGATTCAACTGGAACACCGACTTTTCTGCTTGAACTGATGCGTAAGCAGGCATACGACTATGAAGCCGCATTGAACGACTGGTATGACGAAGGCATATTCGCCGCATACGAACTTGACAGGCTTGACACGACTGGGATGCTCTGGCAGACTGGTTATCTGACCATAAAGGAAACACGTCAGAGAATCACGGGGACGCAGTACCTGCTTGACTTCCCAGACAGGGAAGTCAAGCAAACATTCATGGGCAGGATTCTGGAGATATACGGAGGGCTTAGGCAGGGGTTGCCCATTTCCATGATCCAGGATTTCTACGATGCCATATCGAATGACGACCCCGATGGCTTCATGACAATTCTGCAATCACTGTTTGCTGGAATCAACTACGACTTGCACATACCCAATGAAAAATACTACCAGACGATTTTCATAATTGTTTTCAGGCTTCTTGGCATTTTCGTCGAAGCCGAGGCACAAACAAACGAAGGCCGCATAGATGCATATGTTCGCACGTCAAAGACAGTCTATATCTTTGAGTTCAAGCTGAACAAGAACGCTAAAAAGGCGGTTAATCAGATTGTTGACCGCCACTATTACGAGAAATTCCAGTCCTGCGGGCTGCCTATCCGAATGGTTGGCGTGAACTTTAATTCGGAGAAAGGGCGTATCGACGGCTGGAAGGAAATGGCGTAACTGTAATATGAAAAAGAGATGCCTCCTGTTAGCGGCACCTCTTGAAGCGAGAATCCATGTCAGCGGCGGATTGTTCCGATGCTGATGATGGGGATGTCCGCATCTTCCTTATCAGGCTTTACCCAGTCCAGCACAGTGCCTCCAGCCTCGGCGTAGTACGGCGTAACCAGAAAGTTTCCGTCACCTTCTCTGGTCACGATATAGTCTCTTACCTTGAAGGTCTTGCTTGTGTGGAGGTCCAGCAGCATGGTGTCCAGTGACGGCACTTCCGTAAACGGATACAGTGCATCCAGCACCTTCTGCCTGTCCTCATTGGGGATGATATATTTTTCGACCTCACAACCATTGGCCATTTCCAGAGGTTCAGTGGGGTAGTCAAGCCTCTCCTGCGCCCCCGTTATCATCATCAGCATCTCGCGCTCTGCTGCCCCAAGACTATTTGCCTTGTTGTAATCGTTGCCTTCCATTTGTTCAATTCTCCTTTTGTTTGTGAGTGAAAGCCCAGGGGGGCATGACACACCCCTGGGCTGGCTGTTTGCTTTGTTTCACATGATCTTGGCCTTGAGCATCAGCAGGCTAATCACCGTCGTGGCAAGCGACAGCAGTGCAACGCACACGCTGCCTTCGGTGACATGCGAATTGCGCCCGCCGTCCATTGGACTGGGGATTGGCCTGATTGGTGGATGCTTCCAGGGGTCGCTTTCCACGCCGCCCTCGCCGCCGATGATGTCGATGTCGGGCATGTTCATTTGTGTCTTTTCCTTGTAGTTCATGTCTGCTTCTCCTTTGTTGTTATTGGTTGTTGTACTGTCGGTTAGGTCAGTGCTGGCTGGCCGTCCAGTGCGAAAAGCCTTGTGAGCTTTCTATTGCAGAGGTCGAAGCGAGCTGGCTTGTACTTGTGCGCAATCTCGGTGAACGCATTGAGCAGCGACCACTGGGTGCGCTCCCTGAACTCCTCATGCCGGGGCTCAAGGTACTCGTTGAAGACGGCGAGGATGTCACAGCTCGGAATCGCTCCATATTCGGCAGCCTTGACAATGAAGATTCTGGCCTGGTTGTCGGTCACTCCAATATCATGCAGGTTTAACAGCCTCTCCTCGAACAAGAGATAGGAATCAGTCATAGCGTCCATTGTCTCCTCCACCATTGAGAAGAGGTCTATGCCAGATGTGTGGCGACGCTTGATGACGAACTCTCCGCCGAAGCAGAGGTTGGAGCAGACGAGCACGCTCACGCCGCAGCAAATGCCAGCCGCAAAGGACTGGTCATGGCTGTTGCGGATGCCGATGCAGCGTGTCCACTCGGGGTTGTTGCGATTGGTCAGCGTGATGACACCAAACATCTTCTGCTGGTCTCTCGCGAGACCGAAGCGCTCGGATGCGATGGTCATTCCACGATTGCAAATAGCGGATTCGACCGCATCCACCACGTCTATGTGCGGAACGGGATGCCAGGTTGGTGTCCATGCGGGTGTCGGTACTAGGGCAAGCGCGTTGCGGTCAACGTACTTGTCGGTCGGGTTGGCTAAACAAAGTCCCATTGTTTTTGTCTCCTATGTTGCTGGTTTCATTCTTCCTTGCTCACTGCTTCGAGGATGAGCTTGACGATTGCGGTAATCAGTTCAATCATCTACGCCACCTCCTTTCGCTCAGTTGCGTTTTCAATTGGCTTGCAGTGCCAGCCAGAGCATCTGTCTGCAAAGGGGCAGTCTGCGCACGCAAAGCTCCCTTCATTGGGAAGGAAGATGCCAGCCTGTATGCCTTTGTCAGCGGTAAGGAACAGCTTCTCAAGACGTCGGTAGTGGTCATCGTTTCGACTGGTGTAGAGGTGCTTGACAGCAGGGGTCTTCGTCTTTGTCACCACGTCGAAACGGAACGACGGTCTGCGTCCATGAACCTTCTCGAAGGCGTAGCTGAACACGGTCGCCTGCAAGTCCTTTGATGGCCTGTCTTCACTCCAGATCCTCGCGGCTGTCTTGAAGTCAACGATGGTATCGAAGCCTTTGGCGTTCTCGTCATCGAACGGCGTCTGCTCGGAAATCACCATGTCAAGTTCCCCGATGACGGGTTTGGAAAGACCAGGCATTTCGATTCGGAACGGCTCGGCTACGGACTTGATGGTGTAGTAGTCAATCCATTC
>JAFSTJ010000624.1 GCA_017450525.1 Victivallales bacterium
CGCCATGTTCCCAAGGGGTAGTTTTCAGAAGCCGCAGAGCGGCGCAATCGCCACGGAGTGGCGAGACATAGGATAGCCCAGGGGGAGCGCCCGAGGGCGCGAACCCTGGGGCTGGGAAGGGTAGATTATTCGCGCCCTGGAAGGGCGCCACACTGCCTAGCAAATACATTGGAGGAGAAATAGTTGCGCCCTACGGGCGCGAAGTCAGGAGAGCGACCTTCCCCAATGCTACGCGCCCTACGGGCGCTTGCATTGGGCTACGATTGTCGCGCACTCCGTGCGCTGGCCGCTTACGCGGCCTTCAAAAATACACACTTATGGGTAACAGAACTTATGTCAAACTATTGAGGGGAAATGAACAACTCTATGAATGTTATAAACGCCATGTTCCCCAAGGGGTAGTTTTCAGAAGCTGCTCCGCGGCTTTTGCTTGTGCGCCACGTTCCGAAAGGTTGAATCGGGTTTTGCTGATTATTTCAGTGCGCAATCCCCTTATTATGCGTTTTTTTGAACTTTTCTTATAAATTTTAACAAAACTCACTTGCTCATTTTTTGAGAAAGTATATATTAACAGAAATGAACACTTTTGATGCATAGCCATTTGGCTGACATCTCGGAATGCAAGCTTGTAACTTACAAGGTAGAGAGTAAATAGTAACCAATAGTAAGAGGAAACAACTATGATTCCATCATCGGGAAACAACCAGTTCAAAGACAACACGTTCGATTTCTGGACATGGTCTGCGCCCATTTTGCAGACCCATGAGGAAGTTGTCGCAAAGATTGAAGAGCTGAAACTTGTCGGACGCACCATCAAGGATATTAAGGCCGTCGGATATAACTATAACTTTACAGATGAATGCTTCTGTACAATTTTCGAGGCGATACAACGTGGAGATGACAAGGCATTGGAGACTTTGGAGTATCCTTGTGAAATTTTTGTCAATTAACAGTCATTAGGCAAGTCATGCAATATCGTTTTTTCATCTGCAAGCCGTCAAACAAATGTTCTGTAGCACGGGTTTTGCAGCAATTCTGTCTGCACTCTTTCGTTTTCGTTGAGAGTCCGAGCGCATTCCGTCCATTCAATGTAACGCGTCTATGCAAGTTGCTGCGTAAGGCTTCGGAGGAAGCTGTTGGCAAACAACCAATATTCAAGTTCCGACAAGTTGAGGGGGACAGGACATCGGATTTGTTACCATTGATTGCTGTGGTAACCGAGTACAGCTTGGGTCAGAAAGTGTGTGACGTCCTTTCAAAATGTCTTGACCAAGAGGGTCTTGTGCTTTTCGATGCTGAAATGGGATGCCGAGATGCAATAATGGATATCAGACAGCGTGAAAGGCAGGAAGTGATAACACTGCGGCTTGCGCATTTGAGATACTGCATTATTTTAATTACTATTACGATTCATTCCATGTTCGCAGAGAGGAGGCAGAACAGATTCTTGTCCGTCTTAAGGAAGTGCGGGCCATTGTTTCAAGAAATCCTCTGGATGAGTCTTTGGGCAAAATAGCGGAGAGATTGTTTACATACTCATTTGCATGGCCGTGGCCACCAGAAGAAGATGACAACGAAGACTGGACAGAGCGTAAAAAACGCGTTCTATACTCACATCGTCGCGAGCTGGTCGCACTGCTTGATTTTTTCGAATGGTGGTTGGAAAGCCTGCGTGAAAAGCCGCATAGCATGTTTTACGGCTTCCACGTAAGCGGCCCATGATCTCACCAGTCTTCATTAGGCGGTGGTTAAAAGGTAGCTAATGTGCAAAACACTTTGTAAATTTTTACTATGAAGGTGGATATGACAGGCCATACAAAAATAAGGGAACTATATACTTTTGTTGCTTGCAAACTTCTTCTTAGAGGACTTAAGCCCTAGAAGACTCAGAGAACCTAGAAGACCTAAACTTAGAGGACTTACCCTAGAAGACCTAGAGCCTTTCGGAACCTTAAGTACATAATTCCAATATTTTGGTGGAACGTAATGTTTAGGAAAGAAAGACAAGTGCGGCAACATAAACTTACGGGACAAGCTGGGACGTAATCTCCTACAGATTGCACTGGATGAAGCACAACCCGAACCAAAGATTAGCGTTGAGTATTTTCAGGATCACCTGATGGAGATGTCCCTCATGCTGCTTTGCGGTCTGAAGCTGCAGTTGTCCGACAAGGAAATGGAACTGGCCAAACAGACTTGCAGGGACAAGGGGTATGCAAGAGCACTTGAGGCGATTGAATCAGTGGCAAATTCAAATAGTTAATACTTATGATTAGTATTTTAATACGGTAACAGAGCATTGAAACAAAAACATGGAGTTCAGACAATGAAGAAAAATGAGACACTTGGTTTTCGCATGAAACAATACGAGGAGTGCTTCAATGTCAAAATGCCCAGGCGATTTCCGATGATAGTGCGTCTTGACGGACGCGCCTTCCATTCGTGGACCAGGCGCGTGAACTGCGTCAAGCCGTTTGACGAGGCACTTATGAACCTTATGGCAAAAACAACGAAATACCTTTGCGAAAACATCGGGGATTGTGCCTTCGCCTACACCCAGTCAGATGAGATTTCCCTGCTGATACGTGATGACAAATCACAGTTCTGCACTCCCTGGTTTGACAAAAGGCTCCAGAAAGTCGCCTCTCTTTCCGCATCCATGGCAACTTATTTCTTCAATGCCGAGAATCCATACGACAGGAAACTGCCTGCCTTCTTCGATTCCCGTGCCTTCATCCTTCCGCCAGAGGAAATCCGCTCATATTTCATCTGGCGGCAGAATGACGCAAGCAAGAACAGCCTTTCAATGCTGGCGCAGAGCCTCTACCCGCACACTGAATTGATTGGAAAGAAGCGAGAAGAACTCATGGATATGTGCATGAGCAAGGGAATGAACTGGAACAATCTTTCCATCCCCAAAAAGAGAGGCTATGCTGTCTATAGAAAGCCTGTTGTCCTAAATGGGAAACTGGGACCTGTCACTCGAATGAAGTTCTTCATTGACAGCCAAATCCCTATTTTCTCATCAGAAGACTGCACTCTCTTTGAGGAAGGCAAGTGATTTTGGGGGATTCCAACAGAATAGCATTCCGCGCCAGTTTCGTCGTAGATTACACATAATTGCAGCGGATAGGCTTACCGCCTTTCAATACATTCTCTTGACGGGGCGACCATCCATTTTCCATCAGCCCTCAAGCGCCCTACTGTGTTATCTTGATATCAAGGTAAAATCAAGTAGATCACATTATTTTGAATATTGTTCATTGAATATTATTCATCAAGTGTTATATTATATCTCGTACCGATCAGGAGGCATGAAATGAAACAAGAGATGACCAATCGAAAGAAAGCGGCGCTTGAGACGCGAAGGCGGCTTCTGGTCGCAGCGCGGAAGATCCTGGAAAAACAAGATTTTGCGGATGTGACGGTGGCCGACATCGCACGGGAGGCGGGAGTTGCCGTAGGGAGTTTCTACGTCTATTTCAAACGGAAGGAGGACATCGTCGAGGTACTGGAGGACTATGACTTCTACCACCTTGCGGAAATCGTGAACGGCATGGATGGCAAGGGAATTCTGGAGCGTCTGGCCTACTACTGTCATGAGTTCATGAAGGGCATCGAGGAGTACGGTCTGGAAATCACGCGGCAGTGGATTCGCAACAACGTGGCTCCGCAGCGGATGTGCCACAGCCAGGAGGACATCACAAAATATACCTTTGACGTCCGCGCCCTGCAGTCCATCCTGCGAGAAGGCGTGACGCAAGGGCTTCTCAAGGCGGAGACACCCGTGGAAGGACTTGCCCTCTTCATCAACTGCGAACTATACGGGCTGATGCTTGCCTGGTGCATGTCAGACGGCGCAGTGGTCGGCTCCCGTCAGACTGGGGCATTCATCGCAAATGGGCTGGCAAAGGTGCTTGCCCCATACATCATTCAATAAGACTGGCAACCCAACACAACCAAGGAGAAGGACAATGAAGTATGTGAAGTTTGGAAACACAGGCATGGATGTTTCGCGCATCTGCTTGGGCATGATGAGCTTCGGCAAGCCCGGAAACGAGAACGGCGTGTTCCCTTGGGCGAGGGATTTCGAAGACGCCAAACCAATCTTCAAGAAAGCCATTGACTTAGGCATCAACTACTTTGACACCGCCAATGTCTATCAGATGGGCTCCAGCGAGGAGATTACGGGACGCCTCATCCGAGAATACGGCTTGGATCGCGACGAAATCGTGGTTGCCACGAAAGTCCATTTCGACATGCGCCCAGGCCGTCCCAACGGTGGCGGTTCATCCCGCAAGAACATCATGGCGGAAATCGACCACTCGCTGAAGCGCCTCGGCATGGACTACGTTGATCTCTATCAGATCCACCGTCTGGACACCAACACCCCGATGGAGGAGATCATGGAGGCGCTGCACGACGTGGTCAAGAGCGGCAAAGCCCGCTACATCGGGGCCTCCACCATCTTCGCATGGCAGCTGGAGCGAATGCAGCAGATCGCCGAACGCCACGGCTGGACCAAGTTCATCTCCCTCCAGCCGCAGTACAACCTCATCTACCGCGAGGAGGAGCGCGAGATTCTGCCACTGTGCCGCGACCGCGGAATGGCGGTGGTCCCCTGGAGTCCGCTGGCCGGTGGACGCTGCGCCCACCCATGGGGCAC
>JAFSTJ010000625.1 GCA_017450525.1 Victivallales bacterium
ATACCTACGTGCCTCAGGTGCGCCCAGTGAACGGCATTTGCGAGGTGCTGAAGGCTGCGAAAAAGAATTGCGCCATGTTCTACAACTGGGAGCAGTTGCGCGATTTGTCCCGTCCAGGCAATATCTGCTATTCAAGGTACATGAAGATGCAGGTGTTTGGCTTTGACGAGAGCAACCAGATGCTTACGGACGACGCTATCTCCATTATAAAACAGGACATTCCAGATTTTACGTTTTTGTATCTGGGATGGACTGACGAGGAAGGGCATGCTTACGGCTGGATGAAGCAGGAGTACATCACCTCCATCTACAAGAGCATGGACTGCGTGGAGCGTATCACACGCACCTTGCCAGACGACTATCTAATGGTGCTTCTTGCCGACCACGGCGGGCATGACCGCAGCCATGGCACTGAAATGCCTGAGGACATGAAGATTCCGCTGTTCTTCTACAACCGCAATTTCAAGTCAAAAGTGCTTGAGACTGCCAATATCATAGACGTGGCGCCAAGCGTCATCAACGCAATGGGGCTTGCTCCAGATCCTGACTGGGAAGGCAAGACTTTTGTATTTGATTGAATTATATGAAGAATATGTTTCTGGTAGCAATACTAGTTTTCTTGTCATTTGCTTTTGTGAATGCGCAACCTGCAATGGAGAGTGGTGCCGCCTTGTATGAGGCGGACAAACTCTTCAATGCAGGCAATGACCTGGCAGGCAGCGACTATGAGGCGGCGCAGGCGAATTGGCGCAAGGCGGCGGAATTGCTGGAAGGTGAGGCAAAGTCTGGGCTAAGCAATGGCCCCCTTTTCTACAACCTGGGCAATATCTATTTTAGGCTGGGCGATATTGGCAGGGCCATATTGAACTACCGCAAGGCGGAATGCTATATACCTGGTGATGCCAATCTCATGAGGAATCTTTCCATTGCCAGGCGCATGCGCAAAGACAAGGTGGAAACACAGGAAAGCACCCGAGTGATGAAGACCTTGTTCTTCTGGCATTATGACTTTTCAGTATCGACCAGGGAAAAGATATTTATGGTGGCGTTTACGGTTCTGTTTTTGGCATTGATATTGCGTCTGCGCTACAGAAAACTGGCTTTGAACTGGACAATAGCCTTGGCAGCAGTGGCAACAATTGTATTCGCTGTGTCAGTTGTGCTTACGGAATATGATAGGTCAAGGCATCCAGAAGGCGTGATACTGGCAGAGGCTGTCGTCGCACGCACGGGCTATAGCAATTCATACGAGAAGAGTTTTGCCGAGCCGCTTCATGCGGGTACCGAATTCAAGACGCTGTCCACCAGGGCAGATTGGCTGGAAATACAGTTGGCGGATGGCAGCACCGCCTGGATACCCCAAAGCGAGGCCGCGTTGGTAAAGTCCAAGTTGCCTTAGCGAAAAGCTCAAATTATAGAATCACTATTAATTTTCTTGGCGCGTTTACACCAAGGCAACCTGAGTGAGCGCCGCTTCGGCGCTCACAAACAAATGTCGCCCCTTTTGCCTTGGGCGAGAAATGTTAGTATTTGAAAGGATAGGGATTTTCCTTTGTATAGACGTGTATCGGGTCTATGAATTTCCTGTTATGCTCGCCGCCCAGCCAGAAGTCCTTGATTTTGCCTTCCACCTTGAGCAGTGCGATTAGCGCGTATGCGTTGGTGCGCAGTTGGACGATTGAGCGGGGATTGTCTTCAGGCGATGAGATCATGCCTTCGAATGCGCCATGCAGGAATGGGTCTGTCGCCTCCATAAGTTGCATGTCCAGAAGTTTTTTGAAACTCTTTTCCGCTGCGTCAAGCAATGTCTTGTCATTATAGTGCCGTCCCAGTTCATCGAAATACATAAGTGCGATTGGAACTGCCGATGAAACGGTCTTGATTCCGTTGAAGAAGTTGCCGTCCTCTTGCTGTTTGCTTGCGAGCCACAAGGCGAACTTGCGTGCCTGATCCCTGTATTTTTCATCTCCCAGCAGGTCGGAGGCGGCCATAAGCATCTGGGCGCCGAAGTCGTCATTGAAGTTGTGCATCTGAAGTTCCACCTCGTCCCTGTCGCGATGGGGCTCGGCATTGCTCATTGCTTCCCGTTGCAGGATAATGCTTCCATCCTCCCTGAAGAAGTCCCTGGCATACCTTTCCGCGATTGGCTTGAGGCCTCGTTCAATATAGCGCGGGTCGTGGGTGGCCAGGAACAAATCATGGTAGAAAAGACCTGTGCCTGACTGGAAAGAGCCCCGCATGAAATAAATGGTGTCCACATCGTCATTGAAAACCGCCCAGTGTGGCCAGCCCTCGTACATTCCATATTCCATGTGCCATTCGGCGAAGAGCACTGCGCTGTCCAGGTAAACGGGATTGTGCGTTGCCTCGTAGAGCCACACCAAGCACCATGCGGCGGTGGTGGCGTCCCTGGGCAGCGTTTCCAGACTTTGCGGGATGCATTCCCTGTAGGCGCCGTAGTAGCGCTTGTTACGTGCGTCCATGTTCTGCAGGCTAAGGATGTAATGCCCTGCGAATTCGGCGCGTTCCAGGTACATCTTGTTGCCTGTTCTCTTGTACATTGCAAGCAGGCACGCCATGAAAATGCCCGTACACCAATTGCCTGAAAGGACTTTTCTGCCAGTGCGGGCGTTGTAGTCCCTGATGGTGCGTCCCTGGTTTGCGTCCTGCCTGTCAATCACCTGTCCTCTGATCATGTTTTCCAGGGCGGCGGTGCATCTGTCGAGAATGAGCGATTTGTCCATAGTATTTTATGATAAAAAAATGCCCCGACTGAATCGGGGCCTGGTGATTGTCACTGTTGATTATGCTTCCTTGCTGAAGCCGTCCTTGCCAACGCCGCACAGCGGGCACACCCAGTCATCTGGCAGGTCTTCAAATGCGGTTCCTGGTGCGATATTGTTATCTGGGTCACCCACTTCAGGGTCATAGACATAACCACATGCGTCACAAACAAATTTTTCCATTCTTCTCCTCTCCTTAACAATTTTAATGAAACAAGCTCATTCTCAATGGTGAAAATGAAATTGCGCTAACTATATAGCCATTTGACATACAGTCAATGCGTTAACAAAGAAATGTGTGTGGCTTAAGCTGCGTATTAAGGTTTGGTTATTTACCGCTGATTTTTTCTTTGCGGCAGCTTGAAAATAGGTTAAAATGGATAAGTTACAGAAAACGACGAAATAGTCGCATTGTGCAATACTAAAATCAACAAGGAGCTTAGGAATGACTGAGTTGGCAATCAATGGTGGACCATCAGTGTTTGGTGGAGTAAGGGCGGACAGTTTTGCGCCAAAATGGCCTATACCATATCCAGAGACGGAGGCGAAACTGCTGGAGGTTTACCGTTCCAGCCTCTGGGGCGGCTGCCGCAAATACGAGCAGCAGCTTATGACAGACTTTGCGGCATGGGCGGGCGCAAAGTATTCAGTTTGGATGTGCAATGGCACGACCACCTTGGAATGCGCGTTGATTGCATTGGGCGTTGGACCTGGCGACGAGGTCATCGTGCCTGGCGTGTCATGGGCGGCAACGGCGCAGACACCAATATATGTGGGCGCCAAAACCGTGTTTGTGGACATCGATCCTGAGACGATGTGCATAGACCCAGCCAAGATCGAGGAGGCAATCACACCACGCACCAAGGCAATCATTCCTGTGCATCTGTTCTCCGCAATCGCGGACATGGACAAAATAAACGCAATCGCAAAGAAGCACAACCTCTACGTCATTGAGGATTGCGCTCATGCCCATGGCGCCAAGCAGCATGGTGTCGGCGTCGGCGTATTGGGTGACATCGGTAGTTTCTCGTTCCAGCTGTCCAAACTGATGACCGCTGGCGAAGGCGGTTGCTGCATCACCAACAATGATGACTATGCGGACAAGGTGATGCGTGCCAGCCACATCGGCACGTCCCGTTTCAATCCAGGTGTGAAGCCTCCCATGGGCTTGCTCTGCCACCAGTACAGGATGACCGAATTCCAGGCCGCCATCATTCTTGACCAGTTAGCGCATCAGGATGAACTTCGCGCAAAGAGAATGCAGCAATTCCGCAAGCTGGAGAAGCTGTTGGAAGGCGTGCCTGGCATCAGGTTGCAGAAGACTTCCTGCCCGGACGATTTGCGTGCCTTCTACTTCATCTGCTTCATACTGAAGCTGGAAGAGCTGAAGCCTGGCATCGATAGAGATACCGTCATGAAGACTCTGGAGGCAGAGGGCGTGTTCCTCAACATTGGCTGGGGCTATCCCATTTATGGCATGGGCATCTGGAATGCACTGCCTGAATTGTATGAGAAGAAGGACACAACGAACTGCGACGAACTCATGTACAAGAGGCAGCTAGTCTGCACAGGCAACATGCTGCTTACTGACGACGATGTGATTTCCAAGTTCGCAGAGGCGATTGACAAGGTCATGAGGGCATACGCTCGTTAATTCATAAGGAGTAATACAATGGTTAAGTTTGGCGTTGCCGACTACGGCGTTGATGTGTGGGAAGGAGGCAACTACTGCCTGGAGCAGAGGCTGCTTAAACTCAAGGAAATCGGATATGATGGTATTGAGCGGCTGAAGGGCCAGGATTTGTCCGAGGCGTTCAACAATTCAATTACATTCCATAGAAACGGAATGGACTTTGCCTGCGCGGATATGCCTACGCCTGAATTCACGTTCAGGTGCGCCGCGGCATTCGGCAAGTCCTACGTTTGGATGCCATCCAAGGGACGTGAGAACCTGGATATTGACGTGTATTGCAGGCGCTGCCGCGTGTTCGCCGAGGCGGGCGCGTACTATGGCGTGAAATGCGCACTCCACAACCACATGGGCAACCGCATAGAATCCCAGGAGGAATTGGAGTACTTCATGAAGGAGGTGCCACAGGCCACACTGCTTCTGGATGTGGGACATTTGGCCGGCGTGGGAGGAGACAACCTCTACATTCTGGAGAAATACTTTGACCGCCTGTCATCCATCCACCTGAAAGGCGTGGTGAAGAAGGACATGGACGCGCCAATGTCAACCTGGTGGAACAAATACCGTCTCTGCAGCATACTTGAGGACCAGCTGGGCATTGACTTCAAGGGCATACTCAAGATATTGAAGAAACGCAACTACGATGGCTGGATCCTGGTGGAGCATGATACCCACTTACGTTCGCCATACGAGGACCTGAAGGAAGCCCTGGACTACATCAAGGCCAACTTCTGATTATGTATCTGCGCGGTCAATGGCCGCGCAGATTAAAGTGCATGTTTTTTCTCAAAAATGCGGCATGGCGGTTTGCAAAAAACACAAATCGCGGTATGTTTTGCCTTGTTTTTTCTAATTGTGGTTGGCGTGGCAGCAGTGATGTGTGACGCGCCATAGTTTAATCCTTGACAAACAGGAAGAAGGTACCATGGGTTCAGTAAAGAAGAAGAGGCGGAAGAAGATTGCGAAGCATAAGCGCCGCAAGCAGCTGAAGGCAATGCGCCACAAGAAGAAGTAATTCATATCTGTATGCGCGGCATTAAAGCCTGCGCTTGCAGTTGAAACTGATTCTAGACTGCCGTAACGCCACGGTAGAACACCAGGAGAATACTTATGTCGCGTACATACGTCTTTGTAATTTTGACTTTGGTGGCTATGGTTTTTCTTGGTGTTGGGTGTCGCACATTCAGCGAAAATGTTAAGGACGAGGCTCCCTCAGTGGAGTCTCGTCCTTCTTTGTCTTCGGAAAACGCCCAAGAGCAGAATACCACTCCAGAACAGAAAGCCGCCTCAGAGCAGAAAGCCGCCCCAGAGCAGAAAGCCGCCCCAGAGCAGAAAGCCGCCCCAGAGCAGAAAGCCGCCCCAGAGCAGAAAGCCGCCCAAGAGCAGAAGGCTTTGCCCTTCGACGATGAGATTGGCAAAAATGCGGAAAATGAGTTCAAGGCGGGAAGGGAGGCCGAGAAGCAGGTTGGTAAGAACAGTTTTCCAGCGGAGGCGAAAAAGTATATTGAGCAGGCCGAGGAGCATTATTTCAATGCCATGAGCGCTGTGCCAAGCAAGGTTTCTTATGTCGAGGCTTGGGCAGGCGTGGCTTTGAAGGCACTTGGGGTCGAGAAGTGCGAGGCCAAACTAGCGCCGCTGGCAAAGAAGCATCCAGGTTCGCAGCAGCTGGTGATTGTGTATTCAAGGCTGTTGTCCAGGCAGAAGAAATACCAGCAGGCGATTGAGGCATTGCAGGGCTGCCTTGAAAT
>JAFSTJ010000626.1 GCA_017450525.1 Victivallales bacterium
ATCTCACAGGCATTTCACCTGGGGCTTGTACTTCTTCAAGTATGCGGCGTTCTTTTCATCACCGCCCGGGGTATTGGCGCTGTTCCACACTGGAGGCACAATGCCACGCTCCACGCAGATACGCACCGTCTCAATCTCCAGCAGATGTGCGATGGTGAAATCCACCACATTGGAAACTGGTGCAATTGGGGTGTCCAGTCCAGGCACATTCACGATAGCATCGCCCACTGGGTTGTAGTCGTCTATGCAGACTTCCGCGAAATCAAAGAGGTTCTTGCCTGAAGGATGCCGTATGAAATGGTCCTTGGGCATTTCGTTCTGCCAATATGAACTAGCAACGGCGATTATACGCCCACCCCGCTTCTTCACTTCCATTGCAGCGTCGATGGTGGCTGGATTAATGCCAATGTTATGGAAGAACAGCACCACATCGCCTTCCTTGATGTCGTAGTACTTGATTATGGAGGCGCCGAAGTTGACAGTCCGCTCCAGTTCCAAGTACTTGAGCGCCTGATTGAACACGGAGAGCGCCGTCTCCATCAGCGGGTTGATGTTGGCAAGCCCGCCTGCGCGGAAAAACATCTCGCCCATAGCAAGAGTGGTGTGGCCGCCGCCTGCGTACACGTTTATGAGACGATCCGCCTGTATGGCGTCTGCCATCATTACAGCCGCTTTGTGGATGTTGTCCCCCTGCTCTTCCGCCACCTTGCGCACATTCGCGAAGGCCTTTTCAATGTAGCCAAAGTCATTCAGCATGTTTCACCTCACCAATACACGTTTGTAATTCTCGCCAATGCGGTCCCACAGTTTCAATGCGTCAGGCGCGGCCAGCACCGTGCCATATCCACCCCTGTATGTCCAGGAAGAAAGACGGTCCACGCCCAGCGACACATACAAATCCACCATCTTGTCAATCTGCTCAAAATCAGCAGGCTGCTTGAAGTAGCCCATCAGCCAGCGCTCCGACTTCTTGCCGTATTTCTTCGCAATGTCCACAGTGCGCTGCGCTATGTCCCTGAAGAAGGCCTCTGGCATTGCCCAGTTCACAATGGTGGTGGAGAAAACGTCGAAGTACGGGCAGGACGCAACCATGTCCCAGTTGTCGTAGCCGCGGTACTCGGTCAAGTAGTATGTGTTCTGGGTGGCATGGACGCAGCAGGTGATTTCCTGGGAGGGATTCAGCTCCTTGATGGCGCGGGATGTGTCGGACAAAATCACCAGCGCCTCCCTCCAACGGAACTGCTTCACATCGTCATTCATGTAGCGTGGCATCTCGTAGCCATAGTAGTCCTGGAATTTCTTGCGGCAGACAGGGCAATAGCATGTCCAGTCATCCGCCACGCCGCCTGTAATGGAAGCTATACCCTTTGGGAACGCGTAGTGAGGTTCGTCCCAGAAGAAGCCATCCGCGCCTGCCTCCTTGGCCAATGTCAGGCAGAAATGCCTGAAATAGTCGCGGAAACTGGCGGTGTTGAAGCAGGCGTATGGCAGCTTCTCGCCAGTCAGCGCGGAGACCTGGCGATTTTCCACGTTGTTCTGCAGGAACTTGGAGACCTGCTCTCCTCCAAAGTACTTGCCGATGCCCCAGGGATCCAGGAGCACCTTCAATCCCATCTGGTGCGCTTTCTCCACTATCTTGGGGATGTTGGGTCTCCAGAAGTCAAAATCGAATTCCGTCACGGCCAGAATCACCGCGTTGCATCCATGGTCCAGCATCTCCTGGAAATCCATTGCGGCATGCTCCACATAGCCCAGCCCATAGTAACTCACCGCCGTCTGTGTAATCGCCATTTTTCTCTCCTCTTTTTTCTAGTGAACAAGTATCTTAGTCGTCTGCCTTATTATTAGTTTTGTGTCAAGAAACCTTGTGAAGCCCTTGTCTGAAACGCCCAGGCGTATTCTGGAATACAATGCCTCAAAGGCTAGTTGCGCCATTTCCTTAACAGGATATGACACCGATGTAAGTGGTGGCCAGCATTCAGAGGCAATAGGCAGGTCGTCAAAGCCAACAAGAGCCACTTCCTCTGGCACCTTTATGTTCAGTGAATGGCATAGGTTCAGCAATCTCAGCGCAAACAAATCGTGGTAGCAGAACACGCCCAAGCGGCGACGCCTCTTTCGCAGAAGCAGATTGTACATCATGAAGTTGCATTCTCCTGAATTGGCATACTCCATGAGGAAGATGTTCTTTTTGGGAATGGCATATTCTGCCTCCAGAAGCCCCGCGCGAAAACCATCCAGACGACTGTCGCTGGGCTTGCCAGACTGTCCCACGTATGCAAAGTCCCCTGCCCCGCTCTCGACCAGATGCCGTGCCACCTCGCGCCCCGCACGGTAGTTGTCCACCAGCACCGCATCATATTCCACGCTCTTCAAATTGCGCCCCAGCATGACGCAGGGGACTGGAAGTGTACTGTAGAAGGCCTCCTGCTCAGGAGTGGATGCCCAGGGACACACCAATATGCCAGAGACGCCATGGCTGCAGAACATGTTCAGGCGCTCCTTCTCGGTCTCGAAGTCATAGTTGCTGGAGGCGATCACAAGACTTGCTCCCACGGAATGGGCAAAATCCTCGGCATACGTTGCCAGCTTGGCAAAATACGGACTTTCCAGGCATGTGGCAAGGAAGCCAATAAGCACTGGCGCTTTTTCATTGGACAAGCTTGCATTGCCAGGCTTTCCCTGTTCAGGTCCAGCCACCTTGTATGCCCTGCCAACTTTTTCAAGCAAGCCCTCGTCACGCAATTTGGATATGACACGGAAGCCAGTATTGTGCGCCACGCAAAAGCGGGCACACAACTCTCGAACTGTAAGAAAACTGCTGCCAGCCTCGCCAAACTCGCCGTTCAGAAGGCCCTGCCTCAGTTCCTTCAATACCCTTTCTCCATTGATTTCAGACATTTTAAGTAATATTGGTATAACAAATATGTAACAACTTGCAATATAATTAACAAATGTTCTAGTTTTGGAGTATAACATATAATATGTTCATATTTATGCAAGACCCTTTTTCACATGAAGGTGGCCTTCCATGCAAGGGAGCAGCGATCGATATTGGCATGACGTTGCGCCAGTTGCGGTATCTTGCCGCGTGGAGTGCTCTGTGGACGCGCAATTGGCACAATAAAGACAAGAGACATCATCTAAAACAATAAATTATCCAAAAGATACTTTGTTTTGCAATTTTATGTAGTTGTCGTCTCTGCTGTCACATGGTAGAAATTATAATTTTCTCACCATTCCCTGAAGACTGCGCGTTCCAGAGGCGCAAAATTGGGTCTATGGAAACTTATCATTCGTCTGCCGTCCAGTGTCTTGAAGAGCATTGCGTGACCGCCATCCTGATCGTATATAGGCTGTGTTTCGTGAATCCATGGTCCTTGGAGATTGCCACTGAGCGAATGCGCGATGCCGATGGCATAGCCGTTTTCACTGAAACTCGACCAGAGCAGGGAAAGTCCCTGCTTTGCGTCCTGAACAACGAAAGGGCCGTCAGTGACGTATTTTCCCTGTCTAAACGCCTTCACCCAGGGGCCATTCGAGGCATGGAAAAGCGTCACAGGATGGCTGACGGCATGCGTCAAATCCTTGCTCAGTTGAATCAGTTCCACTGTGCCGTCATTGATCTGCACCCATTCGTGGCAGAAGACCATCCAGGGAACATTGTGGACATCGAAATAGAGAGTGCCGTCAAGGGATTCCCAATCATGCGGAGTTACAGGACCATCGGAGTGGAGCGTAAACGGTCCTGTTGGGGAAGATGCGGCAAGAATCAGCGTGCCTTTTGGGCGGCCTTCGGCGGCCATTGTGACCGTCATATAGTACGTTCCGTTGTGAAAAATGACTTCAGGCGCCCAGAACAGCCTCAGCCAGGGAAAATTCTCCGGGGGTGTAAACAGGGAGATTGGTGCGGAGAACTCTTCCAAGTCGGTGCTACGGAAAACCTCTAGATGCGGTTCGGCGTTCATGGACGTGGAACCATACATGTAATAGCATTTCTCCGAAGGGGATGTCAGCACAAATGGATCACGAATGTTGATGTCTTTTATGTGCATGGTTGTTATTGATGAACTGAGAAGTCTCGCATTGAGCACTGGCCAGTTCTGAATCGGTTTGATTCATTTGCGCAACAAAGCGTCTCCAAGACTCTTGCACACCCAGTAAGTGAATTAAAACAGATAATGGAATAGAGCTGCGCCAAAGCGTAAATGCCACATTTGAATGTTCCGAATATACACTAAAAGATAAATGAATCCAATACAACAGTCCATATTCAATATCATTGCACTCACGCCCTAAAACATCAATCGGTACGATATAACCAAAAAGTTGCGGGCAATCCGTGGAAAATATGACCCAGTGATTTGCAAATCAAGGGAAAACTCGTATAGTATGCCTCGTTTTTGAAAAGGATGCCTTCGTAGCTCAGTCGGTAGAGCAGCTGACTCTTAATCAGTTGGTCGACGGTTCGAATCCGCCCGAGGGCACCAGATGATGATTTCTACTTGCCTTCGTAGCTCAGTCGGTAGAGCAGCTGACTCTTAATCAGTTGGTCGACGGTT
This sequence comes from Victivallales bacterium, assembly GCA_017450525.1. GTDB lineage: Bacteria > Verrucomicrobiota > Lentisphaeria > Oligosphaerales > Oligosphaeraceae > RGIG3456. The sequence continues at coordinate 4,563 of JAFSTJ010000626.1, forward strand.
CGAATCCGCCCGAGGGCACCAGTTTCAAGCCGTGTTGGTTTCGCCAACACGGCTTTTTTTTGTGCGCGAGTTCTGCACGGCCATTGGCCGCGCAGAACAACCGCGCAAGGAAACTATAAATTGATGCCCAATATAAGATTTTCTCCAAATATTATTCATTTGGGCTTTATTATTTCCTTATACTTGGTACATTATCCACAATCAGAAATTGATACTTGATTCAACCCTGCAATATGGAGTGCTTTTACTTATGGAAGAAGAAATCATCGACGTAAACGCCAAGGAAGAAAACGCAAGCAACGAAGAAGTCAAGAACGCACCTGGTCTTGGCAAGATGTTATGGACAAGATTCAAGCTGCTGTTCAAGGTTCCTGACACAAAGGAGGCCCCGCCCGTATGGCTGGTATTCCTTTGCGAGGTTGGTCTCTTCTTCATGCTGAACCAAATACGTTTCCCCTTCGCAGGCGGGCGTATTGCAGTTTCAGACCTTGCGTTCCTCTTTTCATTCATACCTCTTCTGGTATGGTTGATTAAGGCCCGCCACTCCGTATTCTATCCCCTTGTGGGCTTTGCCGTGCTGATAATGTACTGCGTCGCCAATCTGTCCTCCATGTCGGGCTTCGTAGGGGCATTCAAATGTGCGCAAATGGTGCAGTACCTGCTCTGCGGCGTGATGATGATGTCGTTCCTGCTGGAGAATGTGCCAGGCACCACTGTATTCACCGTGCTTCTTGCCCTGGGACTCAATATTCTGGTGGCAATATTCCAGGCTGGAAAGTACGGCATAGACTTGGCGCTTGCGCCTGCAGATGTGCTGGCATTGCCATGGGGCTTCGGCAGGGCATTCACTGGACTTTTCCGCAGCAGGATGGCGCTGTCCTTCTTCACAGCCGCCAGCCTGATATGGCTGTTCCCACAGCTCATCGGAAAAAACAACAGCTTCATGCGCACGGTGCTGGCGACAATCATCGCGGTGCCCTGCCTGCTGGCAATCATTCATGGCCAGATGCTGCTCATCGCTGTATGCGTTCTGCTCATCGAAGGCTACATCTATTCCAGACGCGCGGGCAATGCCGCGCTACTGGCCATATTAGTTGCCTTCCTTATTTCGGCATCATTCAGCCAATGGGCACACCACAAGACCGTAATTGAAACAATGTCCATAATCAAGACAGGACAAAATGCAGGCGAACTAAAGACAAGCCACATTGACTTCATTGCCGCATTGAAAATGGCCGCGGCACATCCAAGCTCGGGCGTTGGTTCTGGACGCTATCAGGAAAACATTGGCACTTACTATGGTGAACTACCCAATCCCGCCTACAACGACATTAAAACAGACACACAGGCGGCTTGGGGCATAACTGCAGGAACAGCAGGCATCTGGACTACCGCGTTCTTGGCCCTGCTGCTTATGATGGCCTTGGGCACAGGATTGGGAAGAACACGCTATGGAACCAGCGGAAGAGATCCCCTTGCGCTGGGCGGCGCAGCCACAATCGCCATGATTGCACTGGCCATGTTCATTACGGACCCGTTCATACGGGGGCTTGCATGGTTGCCCACACTGGCGCTGGCCTCCACAATCGTGCCACGCCCAGACGAAGAATGCGAGGACAAATTCCTGCTTCTCCCCGGATATGCACTTATAGCCTGCGTACTCCTGGGGCTGCTGATTTCCATCAATGCGATATTTGGCTGCAGGGAAACAGGAAATGCTACTTGCAAGAAAGACAGCGCCAAGACCATCAAAGTGGAATCAGAGGCAACTAAGACAAATGTGCCTAAGG
>JAFSTJ010000627.1 GCA_017450525.1 Victivallales bacterium
CCAATGGCAAAGTCTCCAGTGATCCTAATATTCCGTATAAACGAGTGGACGGCGCACTCATGTGGACCAGAACACCAACGCACAGTTTTATAAGAGCACCCAGAATTACGCCTGAAATGGAAGTCATCATACGCCAGCAAGTCCGCAAAATCGCTGACAATGGAGACAACCAGTTTGCATACTACCTGTGCGACGAACCAGAAATCTCTGGCGTAACAGCAAGTGCCTTGAAGCATTTTGCAGATATAGTCAGGGACGAGGACCCATACCATCCTATTCTGGTGTCAAATGACACTGTCAGCGGCGTAATGGACTTCTACAACGTTGCGGAACTGAATGGCTTGCATCCATATCCAGGACCTCTTCCCGGCAAGCCCCGCAATGACTTTGAAAGGGTTTGCGTTTTCTGCTCGCAGACTGCCGCTATGAACAAGTTACACGGCAATCACCAGACGGTGGTATATCTTCAGCAGGGCTTCAACTATGGCGATTGCGGCAAGTCCAACAGCCGCATTCCAAGTTATGATGAAATACGTACGCAATACTTGATTTCCTTTACATTGGGCGGCAATGGCGTGGAATTCTTCAACTTCGCCAACTGCCATTATCCCGAACTTGGCATTGGCATAACCGACTTCGCCCAGGAATGCACACGCGTCCTTGCACCAGCCATGACATCGCCTGACTTCCCAGGAGCATCCAGCGACAATGTGAACACCGCCATACGCGTGAAGAAAGTGGGCAATGAATACTGGATACTGGCAGCGGCTCTTTCCAAGGAAACGCAGAACGCCACATTCACTGTGCCTGGCCTGGGCAACCGCAAACTGCATATACTGCGCGAAGGTCGCAGCATCGACGCAAAGGGCAACAAGTTCACCGATACATTCACCAACTTCGACGCACGTGTATATACCACGGATGCGCGGGATTTTGGCCTGCCTTTGCTGAAGGATGTGGAGGCACGCATCGAGGCAGTTTACGCTTCCCGCAAGAAGCCAGGCAATCTGGCATATCAGCGCTTCGAGGACGAGACTGTAAAGGTCACCACAAACTCAAACTATCATGGCAACAGGAGACCTGAAAATATGGCATGGCATGTGGCGGACGGCGTGTATGAGGGCCTTGGCGCCGCAGGACCTAACCACGATGAAGCGTATTTGACTTACATTTCAAAGGCGTACCCAAAGTTGCCAGTCTGGTTGCAGATGGACTTCAAGGAGCCAAAGACCATGGGACGCATCGTGGTATATACCGCCAATAAGACGGTTGCCGCATTTGAATTGCAGGTGCGCGTAAATGGCCAGTGGGAAACAGTGGCCGTGGAAAAGGAACTGAAAGGTGAATCAGGCGAATACAAGTTCCAGCAGCGCAAGGCAGATGCCGTGCGCCTGAACATAACCAAACTCACTCCGCAATCAAAGATGGCCCGCATCCATGAAATCGAGGTCTATGAAAAATAACGATTAAGTGTCTTTAATTAACGCAGAGACGCAGAGGCGCAGAGACGCAAAGACGCAGATTATCGCATGCACCATGCGATAAACACTGGAAAGGCAGAAAACACAGTTTGAACTTGTTTCTCTGCGTCTCTGCGTCTCTGCGTTAATTAATGGGTACTGAATAGTTAAAATGACTCAATGCAACTTCCGAAAATGGCTCAATGAAACTTCCGAAAATGGCTCAATTAAATTTCCTAAAATAGCTCAATGAAACTTCCGAAAATGACTTAATATGGCTTGAAATAAGGTAAAATTGCATATATTAATGGCAGATAGGAGGCTTATATGGAAAACAAAAAATATCTGCCGCGTTTGATAGATGCACGAATTGATAAATATCTTTCTGCATTTGGGGCTGTTTGCATTGAGGGGCCGAAATGGTGCGGCAAGACCTGGACAGGCGAAAAACATGCCCAAAGTGCATTTATGCTGGCTGATCCTGCGGACAACTTTGCCAACCGTGCATTGGTCCAATTAGATGTATCAAAGGCCTTGCTTGGTGAAAGGCCGCATTTGATAGACGAGTGGCAGGAAGTTCCCTCAATATGGGATGCTGTGCGTTTTGCAGTGGACAAGGAAGGCGAAAGCGGGCGTTTCATATTGACTGGCTCGACTACACCCGTTGACAAGGGTGTTGTACATTCTGGCACAGGCCGCATTGCAAGCCTTATGATGCATACAATGAGCCTTTATGAAAGTGGACACTCTACTGGACTGGTATCATTGGCTGATGTGTGCAATGGGGAGGACATAGGGGTGCAGAATGCTGGCAGTCCAAGTCTTGAGGATCTTTGCTCATTTGTGATTTGTGGGGGATGGCCTGGTGCACTAGGAAAAAGTCCTGAAGTTGCCTCTTTGATTCCTCGCGAATACATTGATAACGTCATTAATATTGATATA
>JAFSTJ010000628.1 GCA_017450525.1 Victivallales bacterium
ACAACAAACTGACCATTCGCCGAATCGCTTGAAACAGCATAGCCATTTACTGCGAACGTATAATTAGTTCCTTGCGTAGATGCCTTACCAGAGATTTTGCCAGCGGCAGAAACCGACATGGTGAAAATCCCTTCGCCGATGAAACCTGTAAAGTGTCCTTTTGCATACGACGGCAAATCAACTATTTGCATCTTATACGTTGCTTGCTTCTTGTCTTTGGAATTGATGCCACTAGTTACAGTCACAACAACTTTGTCAAATGTGCCAATCTTTGTCGGAACACCCGAAATGATGCCTGTCAAAGCATCAAGTTTAAGACCAGCAGGAAGCCCTGTGGCCGAGAATTTAGCAGGATAACCAAGCTCATTGATCATTACACGACCTTCAAAGCAAACGCCAACCATGTAGTTCGCAGAATCAGATAGACCTTCAATACTAATGGGTTCCGTTTCACCGGCATCCACCGGGCTTCCGAAATCCGAGTATGCCACTGAAACAACTCCATCAGCATCTATCCTAACAAGAATATTCACAGCGCCTGTCTTTGAACTCTTTGCGACAAGAATTGGCACATACGCAAAACCGTCTCCCAGTATCAATTGACCATTGGCTGAAAGCTTGGTTCCATCATTCAGCGTTCCAGATGCCTTGACAACTCCATTCGCCCCCACAGAAAGATGCCACCGAGAAAATTCCTCTGTCCCGTATGCCAATGTCATAGACCAATTTGTTTTGTAGGCATTCAACATCTCGGCCATAGCATCTCCTTTGACGGCCATGCCATTACGCGATCCGAAAATACGGTATTCGCCCAACTGCCCCGTAAAACCATTTCCGCCAAGGCGAATTTGCATACCCCCATTTGGCGCACCCTTTGTAGTACAGACGAGGCCGATAACATTCCCATCGGCGGTATTCCCCTTTGAATAGTTCCATTTCTTCCCGCCAAGTAACAAAGTCGCCGTCACTGCGGAAGTTATCGCACCCGTTGTTCTGTTTTTGCTGCCTTTTGCCGTCTTAACCTGTATGGTTCCTACAAGCGCACCCTCGAAATCTAGGACATACCCATTATACGTCCATGCGTTGGAGATTATGCTTGCAAACTCGCCGTCATTTTCAGGATCAAAGCAACCATTCTCCGCTTGATTCGTGCGCAAAACAGAGAACATCACCGTAGTTTTCGTTTCACCGGCAACATTCCTTATGATGAATTCGACTGGATATTTACCCGCCTTCTCTGGTGTACCCACAACATATCCATTCTCAAATATCAACCCCAACGGTAAACCAGAACAAGAGACATTCGCCTCCGTTTCCGAAAAAAAACTCAACTTCCACTCGATCTCCTCACCAACGCACAATGAAATATGGTCTATAGCCATTACAGACGGCTCTTCAATCTCCGATATTGGCTTAAACGACGCCATGTACGAGGAAACTCCATCCGTCGCGTTAGCCCAAGCATCAGATGTGTTTATGGTTCGCGTCGCCTCTGTGGAGCCATCATCCCATGACGTGAACACATTGCCCTCGGTCGGTGTTGCCGTTAGCGTTACCACACTATTTGTCTCATACAGTCCCGCGCCAACTACAGAACCCAATATTGGCTGGCGCGATAGTCCTTGAATATATACTTTACCATCAGGAATGCCGCTGCCAGATGAACTTGCATCCATGACATTGAT
>JAFSTJ010000629.1 GCA_017450525.1 Victivallales bacterium
ATATTTTCAGCCCTAAAATCACTACCTATGCAATAGTGATTAAAAAGGACGTTTGCGGAAAGGCAGTCTCCACGCATGTAGGAGACTGCCTTTCCGCAAACATCTTAACCGAAAAATGAGCAATAATATAATGTCCAACACCACAAACGGAAAAGGACTTGGCGCAATAGACAGATAAAGATGGAGACAGACTATGAAAGGCAATGCACAAGCATGGACTCATAATCTCCAGAAGAAGGCGGCTGTCATCAATGACCTGTCCTGCTTTGGACGCTGCTCCCTTACTGTCACCCTGCCGATTCTCTCGGCAATGGGCATACAGTGCTGCCCAGTCCCCACGGCGATATTCACGAACCATACGGGCTATCCAAGTTACGCATGGACGGACTACACAGAGCATCTGGATGACTTTATCTGCGAATGGAAGAAACTTGGGCTGCGCTTCAATGCCATCGCAACTGGCTTTCTCGGCTCCGCAAGGCAACTAGACTTTGTACGCCGATTTCTGGAGGCGTTTAAGGATGAGGACACGCTGGTGGCCGTGGATCCCGTAATGGGAGACGACGGCAAACTCTATGCCACATACGATACTGAACTCGCAACGGCAATGCGCCATCTGCTGGATGTGGCTGACATACTAACGCCGAATCTGACCGAAGCCTGCGTGCTTGCTGGCACACCCTACAATCCGCACCCAAGCGACGATGAATTATCCTCGCTATGCAAACAGTTGGCGGCGCGGCATACCAGCAAGGTTGTGATATCTGGAATTGAACGTGAAGGCAATCTGCTCAATGTCGTATATGAACGCGGGCAGCAATCGCCAGTATTCCTGTCCGAGCGAAAAATCGGGTGCGAACGCAGCGGCACTGGCGATGTATTCTTCTCGGTCATACTTGGAGGCGTAATCAATGGCCTGCCCTTCGTGGAATCGGTGCGTCGCGCCAGCGCATTTGTCGCAAGAGCCGCCGCAAAAACAGAAGAACTGGGCATCTACGAGGAGGACGGCCTGGCATTTGAGGACTTTCTTGGAGAACTGAAATGATGAACATAACATATCAAGTCAAAAATGCGGTATATGTGAACCTGACCAACCGCTGCCCCTGCGACTGCGTATTCTGCCTTCGCAGGAATGGTCCAGGCGTCTATGGTTCTGATTCACTCTGGCTGGAACGTGAGCCGACTGTCGAGGAAGTAATTGAATCCCTTGCCAAGCAAAAACTGGAGGCATTTCCCGAGGTGGTCTTCTGCGGATATGGCGAGCCCACCGAACGCCTCGACACGCTGCTGGACGTTGCAAAATGGCTCAGGGGCGAGCATCCAGGTTTGCACATCCGCGTGAACACCAATGGTCTTGCCGACCTAATCGCGGGTGCGCCGACGGCACCCCGCTTCAAGGGACTTGTGGACACACTCTCCATCAGCCTGAACACACCTGACGCGGCGGAATACATGACTATGTGCCGTCCACGCTTTGGCGAAGCGGCGTATCCAGCGCTGCTGCGTTTCGCTGGAGAGGCAAAGGAATATGTGCCAGAAGTGGTGATGACCATCGTTGGCGAGCCAGTGACATCCAAGGAGAAGCAGGCGGCATGTCAGGCCATCTGCGACCGCATCGGCGTGCGCCTCCGCATCCGTCCATACGAAAATCCAACAAGGAGCAAAGCATAATGAACAACCCATTCGCAACATTCAAGAAAATCGACGCCCACTCCCACATCGGAGAATTCGGGGCGCCTTTCAACGTGAACTTCAATGCGGAGATGCTCTCCGCGCAGATGGCCGAGTACAACATCGAGAAGACAATCCTCTGCCCTGCCGCAGCGCACCTGAACGCGGAACTGCTGGAAACATATCGGCAAATGCCAGACAAGGTGATTCCGCTCTATTGGGTGAATGCCAACCTCGGTCAGCCCGCATACGATGACCTGGAGCATTATCTGCGTGATTTCCATTTCGCGGGCGTCAAGATGCAACCGCTATTCGATGCATTTACGGCTGATTCGCCAGCCGTTGACCCCATCATGGAGATTGCACGGCGCTACAACAAGCCCGTATTCATCCACTGCGGGCACCCGCCATTCTCCCTGCCATGGCAGATTGGACTGCTGGCGGAACGCCATCCAGACGTTCCAATCGTGATGATTCACATGGGGCACGGCCATGGTGTCTATATCGACGCCAGCATCACGATGGCGAAGAAGTTCGACAACCTCCTCCTGGAGGTGTCAGGCATGCCCATGGGCTGCCAGATCAAAAACGCCTACGAGACGGTTGGAAGCCATCGTGTTATGTTCGGCATCGACTCGCCATTCCACCATCCGTCTGTTGAGATCCAGCGCGTCCTCTCCTGCGGGCTGAATGACACACAACTTGAGGATGTATTCTACAACAACGCCAAGAACTTCATGGCGTCTTTCAACTGACGAGCAGAGGGCATTGGCAAAGGGGTATTGACGGGTACGCTGTGATATTGCACCGTCAATTAAACAGCTCTTCTCGGAAAGACGTCGCCTTTGGTACAGTGTTTCGAGTAACGATGGTGGGTACGTCAGGACGTCTGTCCCGTTCAATGGCACGATGGAAATTGCGGACGGTGATATTCTCCGAATTAGTCTCGTTGCATACCAGAGGCGTGTCCCGCTCATGTGTCTTCCACACTTCCATTCCGTCAATCACGATATTGCTGATGTCACCAATGCCATTGGGATAGTCCTTATTGTCAAATAGTGGTGTGCGGCAATAGCGGGCGCCGTCCATGTTGATTGCATAGCAGCGGCAACCGCATCTGATGTTCTCGAAGCGGATGTTGCGGATTGGTGCGGTGACACTGAGCATCCGTATGGCGGTATGGCAGTTTTCGGCGAAGACATTGCGGAACGTCATATTCTCAATTGGGCCACGCAGAAGGCCGCGGTTTTCCAGGCGCTCTGTGGAATCGTCTGCATTCAAGGCGAGCATGTCGTCATTGGTCTGTCCATCCGTCAGCGCCTTGATGTTCTCGACTAGGCCATTGCGGCAGTATCCGCTGAAATGGAGGCCATCCTGATTGAAGCCTGGCGTGTCGCTGAGAAATCCGATGTCGTGGATGACGAAGTTGCTAATCTTGCCGAATCTAATGTTATAGACAACGGAGTTGGCAATGATGAGATTCTCGAGGACAAGATTCGTCACATTGAAGAAATTCAGGACGGTCCCGCACCATGCGTCAGGCGCAAATATATCAGGGTTCTTCGTGTTGCATTTTCCCGTGTTGTTGCCATCCCATACTCCGCCGCAAATCGAGATTTGAGTGTTGCCGCCATCAAAGTCATCGTTGGTGAGCAGAAAGTCGCCCTGGTGTTTCGGTGTATCGCCGCAAGAGAAGACCCTCGCGTTCTTCGCCGCCACAATTCTGGTGTGCGAAGGCACCTTAAGTGTCGTCACTATGCGATAGTTACCCTCTGGAATCTCAACCACAGGCGCGCCGCTATGCAATGCCATTTGTATTGCAGGACTATCGTCCGCCATTCCATCGCCAACTGCTCCAAAATTCTTTACATTAACTGACATAGTAATATTATTTCTTTGGATTTTTACATTGCGTTTTTCACAGCACAGTCGCTCTGCAAAACAAGAGATATTTTACTTCAGATTATTCCGTTTGCAAATCATTATGCCAAGGGCATGGGGACTGATTATTTACATTACAGTAATTTCTGGGAAAAGCGAAGGTTCTCATTTTGAGATTTGAGTAAAAAGGAGTAAATTAAGCAAGATTTTTATAGTAAAAATCTCAATATCAAGAAAGGATTTTGTGATTATGCTTCATCGATTAGTTTTCACCA
>JAFSTJ010000630.1 GCA_017450525.1 Victivallales bacterium
GGAGCACTTCCGCCTGCGACGCGCACTCCGTGCGCTTGCAGGCGGTTATGCAAATGGCGCACGAACGTGCGCTGGCCGCTTACGCGGCCTACGCTAAACAACCCTTGGGGAACAGAACATTGTGCTTAAAACCTTCCCCGTTTGGGGGCAAAAATCTTCCCCGTTTTGGCCGTGTCGTATTGAGCAAGACAACGTGCCATAATTGAGGAAGAAACGCTAGAAAAGCCTTAAAATCAAATACAAATGGCGAACTGGAAAATAACCAGAAAATCAGCAAAACAAGGCCAACGGAAAAGGCTCCGCTTATATACTGATTGTAAGGTTTTCAATCCTCTTAAGCCAAGCATCAAACAACGGGCATTGCTCACGAATGGCATCAATGGTAATAATCCTTGCAATGTCAACGCCATTTGTCGCCTTGTGATAAGGGATGTTGGCAAGTTTGATGATGCGTTTTGATGGTGCAGTGTCAATGCCAGTGTTAATCTGCTCTGGTGTGCCGCATTCATCCAAAACGGCTTTCGCGCTTCCAGATGATGCACCTATTTCCCGTTCCAGGATTTCAGGCACGCTAAAAAGAAATGCCTCAAACTCGTGCATGGCGAGGAAAGGGATATATCGTTCATTGCATCTTAGTTCAGGCTCAAGGAGATCCATCTCACTGATTGCGGCTTCATTAAGACTCTCGGATATTTGCGATGGCGTGGCATTGGCGGGAAGACTGTCAGTGCCAGGCCATTCCTTGATGCCGTAGTAGTCAACGAATGTGCTGACATACAGTTCTGGACGTTGCTTGAGGAAGATGCTAATCTCCCTCTTGATTCTGGAAAAACGAATGTCACCGCCCTTTTGCTTGACTCTTCCCGAAGACGTGGTCGTCTCCGACGATTGCACATAAATCCCTTTGTTGGCAAGGTAAGGAGACAACACCTCGTCAATGAAATGCTTTTCAGTTCGTCCTTCGACCAGACAGTGGAGGTAGATGAGTTTACTCATGCGACACACCTCCTTTGATGATGTCCTTGACCCAAAGATCGCCAAGCGAGTATTCATCCAGCCAAAGTTTCAGATTATCCTCGTCCAGACGTTCAAACAATGTCGCGCCATTCTCGCGTCTGGCGATGATGATGTCCTCGACATTGAACTTGTCAAGAAGCAAAGGGGACTGTGTCGCGACAATCACCTGGGTATTCCGCGAAGCCACCTCAATCAAATTGGCCAGAATCTCAATTGCGGCGGGATGAAGTCCCAGTTCAGGCTCGTCGATGATGATTGTCGAAGGAGGGATGGGCTGGAGCAATGCCGTCGCAAGGCAGATGAAGCGCATGGAACCATCCGACAGATGGAAGGACTGCATTGGATAGTCTGTTCCCTTTTGACTCCAGGTCAGCCTGACGTTTTCCTCAAGTCCATTTTGAGTTGTTTCCAAGGTGAAATCCTTGAAGAAGGGCATGACTGTCTGGACAGCAAGGACGATGGATTTGTAATTGCCAGGGAAATGCTCTTTCAAATGCAAAAGGAAAGGAGCAATGTTTGATGCGTCAGAACGGAGATACTTGTTGTCACTCTTTAGTTCAGGTGTGCGCATCGGAGCAAGCAGGCTGCTGTCATGGAAATGATAGACCATCCAGTGCGAAATGGCATCATGCACGTAGTATCCCATAGAATTCTCTGGATTGCCTTGAGAATCCATCTGAATCTCTTCCTCAAGTCGGCTTTCCTCTTCTGGCGAACTATAGCGTTTGTTTGGCACCAGAAAGCCGCAGGACTCATTAATCAAGAGTTTTCCTATGGGCGATGGAGTCAATGTGAAATTATAGAAAGTGCTTCCTCCCCTGGAGTTGAGTTGGGATGAGAACTCCAACTCCACCTCTATCTTGGGCGTCTCCTTGAAGCCATTGAACGGAAAACTCTTGGGTTCGCCATTTTTATACACAAAGGACTGAAAACCCTTCAAGGATATGGCATGGAGCATCTCGAATATCTGGACAAAGTTGCTCTTGCCAGAGCCGTTTGCTCCGACTATCACATTTAGATGCCCAAGCTCGAAATCCACCAGCGACTTGATGGATTTGAACCCCTTTACGGTTATGCGTTTTATCTCACCCATGACGATTCTCCGTACCAAAACTGATATATTGTCTTAATATATTTGTGATTCTCTGTTTTTTCCAAGATATATCTATATTTTTATCGGTATTGTGCGGAATATGTTGAGGGTAACAATGGAATTGAAGCAGAGGGCGTGTAAGCGGCCAACGCACGGAGTGTGCAACCATGCATAGTTCCGCCTCTGGAGGTTGCTACCATTATTTCAAGAGGTAATTTCAAAACTATCATTGAAATGCGCGTCGACATGAACACATTGGCGTTGGCAACGCCTCTCGCCGCACGAAAGTGCGGCTTCGAGCCGTTGCCTTAGCCACTGCGCCCATCTCTTAGCGCATTTCGCGCTAGTTTTGAAATTACCTCATTACATCAATGCCGATGTAATGTTTGCTGAGATAGAACGCACATTGATGATAGCCTGTCCCCTGCCAATGGACAACGAATCACTGCTGGCTTATGCGAACAGTTCAACTTTTCCCAATGAACACAAGGCTTATTATGCATCTGGGAGTATTCAAATAAAAGACGATTTTGTAATCTTCACTCGTGATGCAGTCAATTCCTAAGTCAATGAAGGTAAATGGAAACTATATGCCGCCAGAATACCTCATTGGTTCATAACGTCAGTCTATCATAACTTCCAGTGAAAAAACATACGCTCCTGCCTCTCAGCTATGCAATCGCATAACTGAGAGTATGCCTTATGGCAAGGGATGGACATGATGGGAAAAACTGTGATAAGGCTGGTGTGCCGAGGAATCATCAGCGGCGGCTGGAGATGATTCTTTTGGGAGTTATATACTTCAGTTGCCAATTACCATTTCCCAAATGATTTGTTCTCCCCCTTTTTTGGGAAAAACAACGATTTTTTGTTGCATTCTCATGGACACTGGAATCAAGGGGAGGCCTTTCCGTCCGCGATGCGCACTACCATGCGCTTGCCGTGTTCGTGGCATCGCTCTACCCACGTCTAGATTCTTGTCACCGCTACATGGCTAATATCAACTGGTTAGATACTTGCCGAATAGTCAAGTTCACTCTGTCCAGTCTCCGAAGTATTTCTGGAAGGTGTTTACCAGTGTGGGAAGAGGTAATCTGCGATGTGTGGGAAGCACCTCCGATTGGAGGCATTGCAGGCGTGGGGCCTGCTTAAGCAGCGGTATGATGTCGTTCCACGGCAGAGTGCCGTCGCCGACGTTGAGATGCTGGTCGTCCATGCCATCGTTGTCATGCAGATGGCAGTTCACAATGTGGGGCAGCATCTGCTTCAGGATTTGCAGGGACAGCGGCGTTGAGGTGTCCGCTGCCATCGCACGTTGCGAGGGGAGGTCGGAGGACTGGTACAATGCTTTCACAAGGTTTGAGTGCCCTGCGTCAAAGCAGAAGCCCAGCGCATCGCTCGGAAAGCGTCGTTTAAGCTCCAGCAGAACCTCTGGCGTCGTGCAGATATAGCGGACGTTTTCAATGCAGATGGTCATTTCCAATGATTCCGCGTAAGGCACCAGAACCTTCAGGGCCGCCGTTGCATTCTCGATATGCTGTTCCCTGGTCATCTTGCTGATGGCATCCAGCCAGGGACTTGGCGGATAATTAACAGTTGGCGACAAGCTGTTTCCCACGTGGATTGTGATGGTCTTCACCCCCAGGGATGCCGCGATTGCCATTGCATGGCAGTGCTGCGCAACCATTTCAGCGCGGCGAGCTGGATCTGGCTCGTTCAAGTCCCACCAGGTGCCGTAGATTGAATGCGCATCGACAAAATCCAAACCTTCGCTTGCGAGAGCCTCCTTTAGCTTGTACGACAATCCTTTGTAGCGCATCATCAATGCCAGAAGCGGGTCTATGAGGGCGACATGGCGTATTCCATAGAAGACTAGCGTTTTCAATGTAAATGGCAATAACTTCGGCAATTCGCCATTATACCATTCTCCACACTGATCAAACTCGAAATAATAGGTCAAGGGTTTCTTGTTCATGGTTTTTGAGTTGTTCTTGATTCCGTGAAGTAAATATCAAAAAACTAACAAAATGCAGAAGTACTTGCCTCTGACTGGAAACAAAGCCGTGATCGGCTTCGCCGCAGGCTTTTCTTCTTTCCGTTCCAATAACATCCGAACACCGCCTACTCCAGGACAAATCCGTAGGTGAGGCCAGCGACGGCATCGAAGGTGTCTCCTGGCTTGAGAGAGCCCTTGAACGGGCCTATGATGGCGCGTGCCTTGCAATTTTGGGGCAGTTGAGGCTGCTTCCTGCCGCTGGTGACGGCGTAGAGGAAGAAGACGTCATTGCCGACCCAGCACTGGTCGTCCAGCGTGTCCATGTATCTCCACACGCCGCAGCGCGCCATAATTCGTGCATATAGGGCCTCTGGAAGGTTCATCAGGGTGGTGAAGTAATGCGTTGAACCGCCGATTGTTCTGGAGACCATCAGCGGCTGCCCCTTTGCATCCGAGCCAACCACCTTGTCAAAGCCGCTTTCTGCAATGAACCAAGGAGCATTCGCGTCGTAGTTCACGCACTTGATGCTGCCGAACTCCTCGGTTGTCGTCATCTCGGGGCGGTAGTTGTCAAGTGTCATCTTGACTTTGATGCCCAGAAAATCCGCGCAGTTTGCAGCGGACGGACCGTTCAGCGGGTAGAATGCGCCTGGCGCATAGAGCCAGACAACCGTCGCCTTCTCGCGCTGGAAGCGTTCCATCAGTGTAGCTCGTTGCTTCTTGTCGAGCACAAGCGTCGGCAGCATGATGTAGAGCTTGTGGGCGGGAACGGTGATGGACGTGTCCAGCAAATCCTGCACCGTCATGTTCCTGTAGGGGATGGCCAGCTTGTTGAAGTTCTGCAGGATGTTCATGGCGGAGTTGAAGAGACTCTCCCTGCTGGCCTTTGAGTAGTAGAGGCTGTCCCTGTCCAGCACGAGAGCTGTTTCAATGGGCGTGGTTCCCTTGACTGGGGGCAGCTTGTCGCGCACGTCTCTCTGTTCGCGGATGATGTCGTATAGTGCCTTCTCGTAGAAAGCTCCTGCGGCAATGTCGAACCAGTAGTTGAAGACGCCTGTGGCCAGTTCCATGCCGAAGCCACGGTTGAGCTGGCCAACGGATTCAAAGGCGGTGTCGGGGGCTCCACAGTAGAATTTCGCCTGGCGGTTTTCCGCGTTGAAATAGCCTGTGCGTGTGTCTTGCTCGACATAGATCATCTTCCCGTGCAGGAGCCAGGTGCTCCAGTTCTGCATGATTGTCTCCGCCATGCCAGTCTTGCGCCTCTCATAGCTGGATGGACCATGGACAAAATCGACATTCGGCGACTGCGCCACCTCGAAGAAGCCGTTGTGTCCGCTCATGGCAAGCGGATTGGTCGGGTTTGCCGCCAGTTGCACGCTGTATCCATAGTAGGCGCCCACCATCCATTTGCCGTCAGTCTCCTGCCTGATGATCTTGCCAAGGGCGTCAAGCGCATCAGCCAGAGCCATGTTCCTGAAATAGAGCCAGTCGATGATGCGCTGGTCCTTTGAGGTGTCGTACAGCGTGCCGATGCTTGCGCTGTAGGCGCATTTCCAGTCGGGGAACTCGATGGTCTCAAATGTCAGGCCAGGCGTCGCCCAGGCCTTTGCGAGGTCTTCGTCCGTCTTGTATTTCTCCTTGAGGTAGATTTGGAAGGTCGCCTTGTCAGCAGGGCCATATCCGCTCCAGCTGGTCTTGAACTTTGCGTCCTTGTTCGGCCAGAACCATTCCCAGTTTCCGCCGCTTGCGAAGCTGATGCCCCAGATGCGGTTGGCGTAGCTGCGCTGCTTGACGTGTTCCACAAGGGCCTTCAGCGGGGCGTGTGCCTCCTTGAGCCACAGCTTTGAAGCAAGTGTCTGCTTCTGGCGTTCCAGATGCGCGCGGGGGGCTCCCGCGTAGTGCGTTATGACTTCATCGGGATGTGCCTGGCACCACCATTCGGGCATGTCAACCTCGAAGATAAGCGAGAAGATGGCGTTCGGCATGAAGGAGAGCATTCTATCGACTGAGTAGTCAAAGTCCGTGAAATCATATTGTCCCTCGCCCTTCCAGAACGATTGAAAACCGCTGTTGATTCGCTGGTTGTGGAAACCGATGCTACGGGATATTTCAAGTTCTGGCTCGTGCTTGGCGCCGGCAGGCACCAGCCAGAAGGTGCCGTTCAGCTTCTCCTTGCCAAATTGCAGATAGGGCCTCCCATTCCCCTGTTGGAGGGTGGCCGCCTGTAGAGGCATGATCTTTTCCTTGCGTGGTGGAATAACGGCGACAGGCGCATCGCCTTCCATGGCGACGAAGCAGTCGTCGATGAACAGCTTGAACGCACCTCCTTCAACATGCGGGAAGGGATACTCCATGGTGATGGTGTCGTTTTCAAGCCATTTGCCGCTGCTAGGCGTTACCGTTAGCTCCATGGTATGCTTTTCGCCGTTGTCCTTCTCAAGCCTGAAGCACATCCTGCCGATTTCCAGCTTGGGCATTTCAATGACCTTGACCTCCATCTTGCCAGGCTGTAGCTTGAGCGGACGCAGCTTCCCGCGGGGTCCCGCGTATCCAAAGCCAATGCTGTTTTTCCACGGCATCAGCGTGGCAGGGTCGCCCAGAACGACTGCTTGCTTGGGATATTCAGCAGGAATCTCGGTGTCCGTATTGCTTTTGTCATCGCAGCCCCAGGTGTTGTCGGATGCGAAGAATACGTCTTTGCCATTTTTCAGGCGCACATAGCCGTCAAGCACCAGTCCAGCTCCTTGATTGAGATTCTGTATGCGCACCGTGATGCGGTTTTTGCCTTTCCTGAGGGCTTGGGTTATGTCATAGAACACGGATGTGCGCCACCCCCTGTGCTTGCCCAGGAACTTGTCATTCACGTAGGTATAGACATAATCGTCACCCAGGGTAGCGATGGCGCCGTATTCAGGCTCGTCCTCCAGCTCGATCTCCTTCTGGAACCAGACGTTGTATTCGTCTGGCCCGCTTCCCTTGTGGGACCAAATCCACTTGCTGCGCCAGTCCAGTTTGGCTGCGGAGAAGGGCCTTTGGTAGAAAACGGGCTGAACAACAGGGACGCCCTGGCCTTTTGCGTTAATGGACGCCGTGGTGTATATTAGCATTTCTGGCGTGGTGAACTCCACTTGTTTGTCTCCAGGCCTGAGGACCACGCTTGTCTGGGGCAGTTCCTGCATGTTGCGGTCGAAGAAGCGCAAGGTCGTTGTAGTTGGTTCTGGTCCCTCCCATTTGAGGATGCATCGCGAGCGCGGCATAAGCTGCGCAACAGGGGATTGCTTGCCTGGAAGCAGATTATCCGCGTCGGCAATGCGGTTCACAATGCCCCTGGCCTTGAGGGATTTCATGCCGATTGGCCCCTGGTAGCCCGTGAAACGAACTTCCCAGTTGGTCATTCTGCCCGTGTGCATTTGATTCGTCGAAAAGTCGAATATATACGTGTGGTATTCGCCGTCGGGCAGGATGGACTGAATCGGGGCACCGAATCCCTTGTGTGAACCGTCTTTCTGCACGGTATTGCTGGCAAAGCCTATGTAGCCAGGCACCTTTGACATGAAGCTGACCTCAATCTGCTGGATGGTGCTGACATCGTAGTCCAGTTTCTCCTGGAAAAATGCTGTTTTGTCCCATGGCTGCGCCTGCACCTCCAGGTACTCTTTGGAAGAAATCTTGCCTGCACCGCCAGAAACCTTGACTTTTCTGGCGATGTCCGATGGACCAATGGAAAAGGACTGCC
>JAFSTJ010000631.1 GCA_017450525.1 Victivallales bacterium
AATTGCGTTTTTCCAGAAGCATATTCAGCAAGGATGCCATTGCGCTTCTTTGCTCCTCAAGCTGTTCCTCGGTGGGTTGCCGCAAAAGCATGGTGCTGAAGTTCACAGCCAGGAGAAAGCCCTCGCCTTGAGACTTCCATTCCTGCACTTTTTTGTAAAGAGGAAAATCCTCATTGGGTTTCAGCAGGAAGGCCACATCCGTCACAAGCCTTGCATCGCGTCCACATATCTTCTTGAATCGTTCAAGTGAAACAGGGTCCCTTATGGTAAGTTCATTCTTTGGGGGCAGACGCCTGAACGCCTCCGCAACGTTGCGTTCCACATCTGGATTAAGGCTGAAGCTGGTAAGGCTAGTCCGAATACCCTCGTTGCGCAGCAAGTCAGTCATTGCCAGCTGAATCATGCTGACCTTGGGAGAATAGTAGCCATCCATCACATCGGCGCCCAGGACAAGCGCCCTTTCTGGCCTGAAGTTCCTGGCGGCCCGCATAAGCACATCCAGCGGATAGCGCCCTGTCTTGACTTTTATGGGCAGCCATCCATGTGCTTCAATGAGGCCTGCGGCCTCGTCTGTCTCAGCCAGAACACCAATGGTCCACCCATCATGCGCGGCGGCCACAGCCATTATCATCGCCTCGTCCCCCCTGGAGCCGATTGCCATCTTCAAATCGGACGGCAATATCAGAAGATGCCTTTCGTTGAAAGAATCCAGGCATTTCTTCTGGCGCTGTTCCTCCCACTGGCGATAGAAACGCTTCCGCCAGGAACGAAAACTCAGACGGGAACCGATGTTTTTATCCCAAAACACCTTGATTCCATTGCATATTTCAGAAAAAAACATTGTATGAAGCAATTGCAAATGCCAAAGGGAATTATTACCAAATGTCACTGGAACGCCATACTATAATCCCCTTTTGGAGTTTTGTAGCCCATTGACACGACAATCATCAGAACAAGTCGGTTCTCTCTGGTAATACCTCGCCGATCGATATTCAGGCACATAAAAAACTCTATATTTCCTATAGAAATTTGTTTTTTATAGTGAATTTGCTAAAAAGTGTAGTAATGAAGACATCTTTGATTTTCCCCTTGCAAATCCGTATTTCCTGGGCTATGTTAGTAGCGGATGGTGGGTGGGGGATGCTTCCCAAACAAGGTACGCGCACGCAAGATGGGGAATCATGATCTGTTGGGGTCAGCTGGCACATCATTTGGAAAGGCATTACCTCGGTCAGAAGCGGCGTCATTTACCCCCATCCGCAGCACATCAATGCGCCGCAGTTCGGGACGCAGCACAGCCACTTCGGCCAGCATGGTCCTGGCGCTGTCAAAACGCGTCAATCTTCCGCCTGGGGGCAGATATTTCCCAGTCGCCCCACCATAGCCCTGGGTAAGGAAGCCAGGCATATTGCCGAAGGAGAAGTCATTGTCAAAATGGCTGTCTCCGCAGAATACCACGACAGGGAAGCTTGACTGGGATACAATTTGCCCGAAGCGTGCAAAGGAGGGTGGCACCTTGTATGGCACTCGCACACCGTGGCCGTTACTGTGGGGACAGGCATGCATAAGCACCACAGCACACCAGTCATCAGTCAAAAGGAGATTCCTTTCCAGGAAATCCAGCTGCCTATTTTCCAGCATGTATGGATTTCCATTGGAGGTATTGAGGAAGAATATACGTACACGCTTGGTATCAATGTCATAATAACCGTACGAACTGTTTTCGCCAAAATGAAGCGTATGCCCCCGTTCCAGATTCGGGCGGTTCATAATGTCCCCAAATTCCTCAGCAGTCAGGTTGCCATGGTCGTAGTCATGGTTTCCCATGCATACGATTG
This sequence comes from Victivallales bacterium, assembly GCA_017450525.1. GTDB lineage: Bacteria > Verrucomicrobiota > Lentisphaeria > Oligosphaerales > Oligosphaeraceae > RGIG3456. Next base: position 1,839 of record JAFSTJ010000631.1, read on the forward strand.
ATGGCCTACCTACACAATGATGTGCCTTTGAGTAGGCTTGCAGCAAAAGTTGCCTTGCTTCTTCTCCTTCGTTCTGGGGCAGTTCCAATCCAATGTCACCAAGATCCGCGAAGAAGTCAAAATTAAAGAGGGCATCAGCCTGGTGAACGGCCTCAATGGCATTGAGCGTGTTGCGAAGGCCAGGCTCACTAGTTTCGATATCTTCAAGAATCGTGTGCAAATCGGAAAGGACGGGAAACACCACCATTCTTTTCGTACGCTCCAATGCAGTGAAGCGCTTGAATGTGCTTAAGATGTTTGCTTCAAACAACATAGTTCGTAACTGTTCAGTGGCGGTATTAGTTATGATGCCCTCGCCTCGTTTCGCTAGCGGCACACATCAATTCAACGAATCATCCCTCCAAATGCGGTGCCTTCCAGGAATGCTCCTTTTGAATTTTCACCTTGTCGCCCTTATGCAGCAGATGCTTCCAGAACCACTTGCGCAAAAACCAGAAAAAACCTTTAAGCCTGAATGCGGCAAGCCAGTCACAGAAATTCATGTGATTCTTGAGATACTGCCACATCGGATATATGAAACGTTCACGTTCCCAGTAATCGCATATCAGCCTGGCATGGATATTGCGGAGGCTGTCCTCCGTCACTTTGAAGCACCTGGCGAATTTCGGCAGTGCGTCATGACATTCTATGGAGGCAATGGTCCTGCGACATTTCTTGCAGACACAGCAATTCTCCACTTCATACCAGCATACGTTCAAATAACGAAGTGCAGGTTCGAAGTCAATCAAATCCTTGACTTTCTGAAGCCGTCTCACATAATCGCCAGGCACATTGTGAACCAGGAAATAATCCGTGCTCATGTACGCCATAAGCATGCATTCGCAGCCAGCAGGGTCACCCTCGTAAACCAGTTTGTCCTTAATCTCGCCTGACGAGTAGTTGTAGGTGTGGAGCAACTTTGCAAGCATATAGCCAATGGCAACATTCACATACAAATTGGTCAGGGAATAATGCAGTTTGAACAATTCGCTGTAATTGGAATCCACATAGACAAGACCATAACCATATTCACTGCACAACTCATTGCATTTAGCCAATCTGCCCATCAACAATTCAAGTGGATTCTCCCCCAGTTCATTACCGCCCGTGTTGTTGAAGACAAGATGGGTTGGCCGCGCATTGTAATTTGAATGTTCCGCCGCCCATAGGGAATGCATCGCATCCACTCCCATGGAACCACTGGAGACTATGCCGCTTCTGCCTTGCGGGATTATGGAGGAACAATCATCGCACAATGGTATGTCAAGGGCAATTTCACCGTAGCAGGCGGGAGCCAGTGTGTGCAAAAGCCTCACCAGCCCCTCTATGTTCAGAAGCATGCGCCTGCTTGCGGGGATATCAGAGGCAATGTCGATGCCATTTCTCAGGCAGTAGATGAACAATGCCATCAAAGGTCCATCGCAAAGTTCCGTGACCAGCGAGGCTCCATATTCCTTGCCAAACTCGAACCAGAGCAGTTCGCCAGGCGCTCCCTCGCCAGATAGGTGTATCTGAAGGCGAACTTTTTCGTTCCTGCCAGTCAAGTCTATTTTTTCTATGCGCAATGTGGACATCCGTTACAGCTCAATTTTATCTGAACCAAACCATATCGAACCATTACAAGTGAAAAGCCCAAAAAATCATAGTTCCTTGCAGAACTCCATCATCTTCCCATGTCAAGGATTCGGCGGCATTCCGCCAAGTCCAGTTTTATCTGCTTTGCCAGTTCTTCCTGACTGGCGAATTTGCGGTCTTTGCGTATGAACTGAACGAAATCCACCACCAGTTCCTTGCCATAAAGGTTTTCGTTGCAGTCAAGCAGATGCAATTCCACCCATGGCACTGTTGCATCGGGGCGTACAGTCGGCGCCGTACCCACATAAACAATTCCCGCCTCGGCCCGGCCGTCCCAATGTGCAAGTCCAGCATACACACCGCTTGGCGGCAGGACATGCATTTCATCTACAATGTTGGCAGTAGCGCAATCAAGTTTCTTTCCAACGCCATTGCCGTGGGAGACGATGCCCGACACTGCAAAGTTCCGTCCCAGCATTTCCCTCACCTTTGCAAGCTCCGCCTTCTCCACAAGGGAGCGCAATCTGGTGCTGCTGATAGGTTCGCCTTCATACTCCACAAATGGCACCACTTCCACACGCTTGCCATGCTGCGTTCCCCACTGCGCCAAAAAGTCCACACCTGCATTGTTTCCCTTGCCGAAACGCCAGTTCTCGCCTACGCAAAAACCGCTAACATCCAAGTCGCCAGAGGCAAAATGCATCTCTAAAAAGTCAGTGGCGCTCATATTGGCTATCTCTTTGGTAAAATCCATGGCGACAACCTGCTCCGCGCCATATTGGAGCAAAAGGGAACTCTTGTAATTCAAGATTGTCAGATGCTTGGGACCAGGCGGGCAAAGCACTTCGCGGGGATGTGGGGAGAAAAACAAGGCCACTGGCACTGCCTCCATTTCCCTGGCCAATTGCACCAGCCTTGAGAGAATCGCCTGATGCCCTTTGTGCACACCATCAAACACGCCCAACGCCACGACTATGCGTGTATGCGCGGGAAGTTCATTTAAGGAGTGCAATATCATTTTTCCACCAATGCTTCCTGAAACTGAGGCAATTCCCAGCCCTTAATCGTTTCAATGGTGTAGGCATTCTCCACGGAATGCTCACCGCTTCTAATCCTACGCAGAGCGGTCATATTCGCACCACAGCCAAGCGCTCTGCCCCAGTCCGCACAAAGTGTTCGCACATAAGTGCCTTTCGAGCAATGCACTGTGAAATCAACATCTGGCAGCGAAATGCGCTCTATTTCTATAGAAAAAATGCTTATCTTACGAGGCTCACGCTCGACGGTAATGCCCTTTCGTGCCAGTTCATACAACTTCTTGCCATTGCGCTTGATTGCAGAGACCATGGGGGGCACCTGCATAAGCTCGCCAATCAAGGACTGTGCTGACTTGCGCACGGCTTTCTCATCTATCTCTTCAATGGAATGTTCCGCAACCACATTTCCTGTGGCGTCCTCCGTGTCAGTCTCGATGCCTAGGCGCATGGAGGCGCGGTACACCTTGTCCTTCGCCATAAGACTGTCCTGCAACTTGGTGCATTTTCCGAACAGCAGCACCAGCAGGCCAGTAGCCATTGGATCAAGTGTACCGCAATGGCCCGCCTTCTTCAAATGGAAACGGTGCTTGATACATGAGACTGCATCCTGGCTGGTCCAGTCCTGTGGCTTGTCCACCAGCAGAATGCCGCTGATGTCATTTGGAGGTATCCTTTCCATCCCCTTGCTCCTCGTCCAGATTGAGTTCATTGAGGATGTGCATCACCCTGTCCGCATTCTCGGCAGTCTCATCCAACTTGAAATGCAGGCGCGGCGTATATTTAAGTATGACTTTCTTTGCCAGTTCGGACTGTATCAGGGCGCGCTTCTTTTCAAGCAGCGTCATCACTTCCTGCTTGGGCATGGCCTTGCCATAAATGCTGACAAATACCGTGGCGTCACGCAGATCAATGGCGGTCTTCACGCCAGTGACGGTGACAAGCACTGGCACGGCAGGGCTCACCACGCGAGTGAAAACATTTCCCAGTTCGCGCAGCAGCAATTCATTTACACGCAATAATCTATCGTTTGGCATAATCAATAAAATGTGAGCGCCAAAACGGCGCTCACTCTAGTTTGGTGCGCGGGGCAAAAGCTCCGCGAGTTTGGTGCGCGGGGCGAAAGCTCCGCGAGTCT
>JAFSTJ010000632.1 GCA_017450525.1 Victivallales bacterium
CCAAGCCTCTGTTCCTGCTCCGCAAGATGATCCTCTGCGTTGACAAGCAGGACCGCATCAAAGTCCTCAAGGAACTCTTCCCCGCCATGAAGAACGACATCAAGGAGACGATGGCCGTGATGGATGGCATGCCTGTTACCGTGCGTCTGCTGGATCCCCCGCTGCATGAGTTCGTTCCACACAGCGAAATCGGCCAGCACGAACTGGGCACTGCCCTGGGCATCAGCGACAGCGAAGTGCAGAAGCGCATCGAGGCCCTGGCAGAGAACAACCCGATGATGGGTCACCGCGGCGTCCGCCTGTCCGTGACTTATCCAGAGGTGACTGAATTCCAGGTGCGCGCCATCTTCGAGGCTGCAGCGGAACTCATCCACAGCGGCAAGAAGATCGTTCCTGAAATCATGGTTCCAATCACCTGCGAAGAGCGCGAGCTGGCATACGTCCGCGACATCGTGGTCAATGTGCACGCCGAAGTGTCACGTCGCTACGACCTGAAGAAATTCGAGTACAAGCTGGGCACTATGATTGAAATCCCACGCGCAGCCCTCATGGCTGACAAACTGGCGAACATCGCTGAATTCTTCTCATTCGGCACCAATGACCTGACCCAGATGACATTCGGCTTCAGCCGTGATGATATCGGCAGCTTCATGCCAGAATATCTCAACAACCGCATCATTGCCGCTGACCCATTCCAGACCATCGATCAGGAAGGCGTTGGCAGCCTCATCAACATAGCCGCCGAAAAGGGCCGCAGCGTTCGCAAGAACCTGAAACTCGGTATCTGCGGCGAACAGGGTGGCGATCCTGCCTCCGTGAAGTTCTGCTACGAGGCAGGCCTCACCTACGTCAGCTGCTCACCATTCCGCGTGCCAGTGGCCCGCGTCGCAGCCTCCCAGGCCGCTATCCTCGCAGCCCAGGCAAAGAAGGCTTGACCTTCATTCTTGGGGAGAGGACAGGGCCGCCTGGCCCTTTCCCCTCCCCAAACCCCACCTCTATCCCTTACTGCGCGAAGTTCATTTCGCCTGGGCGAAATTAACTTCGCGGGTAATGTATAGAAGGTGTGTTTTGTTGAGAGAGAAAGGAAATCGTTTTTTAATATCTTTCCTTGCAATGGAAACCAGCGCAGTATATGCATATCGTGCCCAGGCTACAATGAAGGATTATCCTGGTCGCAGCTGCGCATTGTTTTTTACGCCTGGTTGTAATTTCAGGTGTGGTTTCTGTCATAATTCAAGTCTGTTCAGTGTAGAAGGCAAATATACCTGGGAAAAACTGGGGGATATTCTGGTCAAATTCAAGAAGCAATGGATCAATGCCGCCACAATCACAGGCGGAGAACCCACCATCCACCCAGAATTGCCTGAAACCATCCAATTCTTCAAGAAAAAGGGCTTTCTGGTAAAATTGGACACCAATGGCTCAAATCCAAATATGCTGGAAACATGCCTGCCACTGGTGGACTACGTGGCAATGGACATCAAATGCGCATTCTCACGCTACCAGGAAATCACTGGATATGGCAATGTAGACAACTTGAAACGCTCCGTGAAAATGATAATGGAGCAGGCCAAGGACTACGAATTCCGAACCACTGTCATAGAAATGTACCATGACGATGCGGATTTGGTGGAATGTGCAAAGTCCATCCTCGGCGCAAAGCGATATGTTCTGCAACCCTTTGTGCCGCACGAGGAACTGCCACTGGAAGAATTGCGCACAAAGCCCCGTACGCGCCCCTCTTTCCTGCACCATGCCGCAGAGGTCATAGCCCCCTACGTGCCAAGTGTCAGCATCCGCGGGGAATAAGTGTGGGCTTTGGGTGCGCGGAACGAGAGCTCCGCGACAAAATTAGGAGATTTGTACAATGAGAAAAGCGATTGTCGGCGTATTTTTGTCTTTGATCATGGTGGTCAATGCCTGCACAGTCTGGGTACTGGCGCCTGATATAACCACATCTGGCAAGTTCATCATTCACAAGACACGTGACAGAGCCATCTGGCGCAAGTTGGAGACGAAACTTCGCTGGTATCCAGGTGAGACCGCAGGCAAATTGCGCCTGCTGGAGTTTGGTGACTGGATGTACATGAATGAAAAAGGCATGTTCATATTCAACACAAACATCCCAAAATGCAAAGATGCGGTAGAGAAAATGGAGGGCATTTCAACAACCATGCGGTATGTGGCCTCCCAATGCCCAGACATAGAATCGGCGCTGAAGATGCTGAAGGATCTTGTGGAAAGCAAAGAGCACAATATAAAGCACACATTCTACATCATCAGCGACCATACCGGCGCATACATGGTGGAAATCTCCACAAGCAAAATCTCATACAGGAAAATTGAGAATGGCTTTGCCGTGCATACAAACCATTTCTTCTTCTACGACATGGCGCATTTGTTCATCCCAGATGAGGGTGGAGTCAAATCTGCCATACGCCTCCAGATAACCAACAGCAACCTGGCAAAGAAACTGGCCAAACAGGGCAAACTCTCGGAAATGGACTCCCTGGAAACATCACGCTTCGTGATGCCAGACAAACAATATCCGGAAATGTCCCCATTCAGGACCACCACCGTCTGCTGCGCAGACTACCTGCCAGACACGGAATATCCTGGAATATTGGGCACACTGTTCCTCACGCCAGGCCCATCTCGCTACACGGCGGCAATATCCGTGCCAATCAGCATCGGCAAAATACCTGCGCCATTGGAAGACGGCACGCTGGGCAAACTGTCATACCAGGTCAAGGAAAAACTGCCTATGGATGACGCCACATTGGATAAGTTCCGTGCGTTGGAAAAACGCCTCCGCCAGGAATATGTGGCATGCCAGGAAGAGGCCCGCAAACTGCTGAAGGAAAACAAGACGGACGAGGCAAAGAAGATGCTGGATGAAAACGTGGCGAAGCAGTCTGACGCATTGATGCAGTTGTTCAAGGAAATACTTGCTCCTTTTGAAGTCAAGGACGCCGCCGAATAACATAAGACCACTAAAAATGGGGGTGAAGAATGACAAAGATGCATTCCAAGGAATGTGCTCGTCTCCTGCTTGCCATGCTTCTAATGCTAGGGCATATAGTGGCAGCGGCTATTGAAACACCCCCTTCTTCAAAGAAAAACCAGGCCTCAACAAGCAAAGAGAACCCCGTTCAAGACAGGCAGCCAATAAAACAATCCTCACCGCTTAAAATCGGCTGGGCTATCCGCAGTGTTTCGTCTGACTTGCCTGTATCCATACCTGGTAATTTTGATATTCGGATATCCAAGGGCCTGGCAGATGCCCTGTATGTGACTGCATTGACCATAGATAACGGTCAAGACTCCGTCGTTTGGCTGTCTTGCGACCATCTCCACCTTGTCACCCGCCATGTAAATCAAATCAAAAAACGGATTCGGGAAATCTCCCCTACTTTCCCACTTAACAA
>JAFSTJ010000633.1 GCA_017450525.1 Victivallales bacterium
GTCCACTGTCCACTGTCCACTGTCCACAGTCCACTGTCCACTGTCCACTGATAAAAGAAACAAGGAGACAAAAATGTGCGTTTGGTGTGCATACACAGGGAAGAAAGCGGCGGCCCCGATACTGGACAAGATGGGGAAGCGAATCGAAGGGCTTTGGAGCGGCTACTACACGGGAATGGTCACGCAGGAGGGCAATGGCCTGAAAATGGAGAAAGTCGCTGGCTGCTCAAGGTTCTGGGATGAGAAAAACAGCGTATCTGATTTTCATGGCACCTGCGGCCTCTGGCATAGCCGCACCAACAGCGGCGGCATCTGGAAATATGGTCATCCATTCGTAGGCGTTCATGGTCTGGTGGCTACAGTAAGTCAGGGCAATTCAGGCTATTTTGCCAGCAGAGACCAGCTCCACCTGGACATGATCAGGAAATATCACCGTGAGGGAATGCAGTTCACTACAGAAGACGAACCATACGGCAGAAAATACTGCGTTCTGGAAAACGGAAAGCAAATTCATGTATCGGACTTTGTGACGCAGTTGACTGAAAAGGAGTACATCCGTACTGGCAATCCACTGGAGAGCATACGCTTCGCCCTTACCCAATTCCAGGAGGAGGCCTCTAGCATCATGATATTCAAGGACTTTCCTGGCAGAATATTCTTTGCTACAACCAGCCAGAGAATCGTCATTGCAAACTACGAGGACGGCATAGCCTTATCAATCACTGCCCTGGCATTCGGAAACAACACACCCAGATTCACGGAGATTCCAGTGAACTCGGTGGGCTATGTGGACAGCACGACCTTACATGTGGAGAAAATGTCGCCCCAATTCGACAATACATACGACATTATACCCAATGGATGTGCAGCTGCCATGCGCAAATACCTGGAGGAGCACGGTCCTTCCTTGCTGGCACACATCTGCGACAACGCAATTGTCCCGCTTTTCCCACAGGGACTGAATGCACCGAAAATCAGGGCATTGTCAACATACAGGGCACTTGAAACACTGTATTTCAACGGCAAGATTGAAATCATCCCAGAAGAGTCACAGAACCCCGAAAACAAAATCATCGGGCGTGCAGATAAAATCAAACTGATTGGATAAAGGAGAGTACAAAATGTACAAAGTCGCTGTAATAGGCCTTAGAATGGGCGCCAACTGGGCACTTGCCGCCAAGGAACTACCCAATACTGAACTGGTCATGATATATGACAAGTTCTACGAGGAAAACAATCTAATTATAAAGGACAGGATAACTGGACCTGGCATCACCGTCGCAAAGCAAGAAGAGGAAATTTACAAATCTGACGCGGATATCGTCGTTGTGGCAAGTCCAGACAACTTCCACAGGGAGCAGTCCGTCAAGGCACTAGAGGCTGGCAAGCACGTGATCTGTGAAAAGCCGCTGGCATTGAACCTGGACGACTGCCGCGCAATAATCGCCGCCGTGAAAAAGAGCGGCAAGCAATTCATGACTGGACAGGTCTGCCGCTATGCACCTGGCTTCCGCACGGCAAAGGCACTGGTTGACGCAGGACGCATTGGACGCCTGGTCTATATAGAAAGCGAATATGCCCATGACTACGAATATGCCAAAGGCTTCCATGAATGGAGAAAGGATCCAGCCCTCAAGCGCCAGGGCTTCCTGGGCGGCGGCTGTCACGCGTTAGACCTGACTAGATGGATTGCTGGCGACCCGACTGAGGTGTTCTGCTATATGAACCACATCTTCATGCCAGACTGGCCTACACCAGACACAGGCGTTGCCGTTGCAAAGTTCCCCAATGACGTGATTGGCCGCGTCTTTGTATCCATCGGTGTCAAGCGCCCATACACGATGCGCACTGTCATCTACGGCACGGAAGGCACAATCATCTGCGACAACAGAAGCAACCACATCCAAATCAGCGAAAAAATGCTCATGGGCCCGACTGGCGCAATGGCATTTAATGACATAGCAGTTGAAATCGCCAGCCACAACGTGACATCGGAACTGAAGGACTTTGTCACTGCCCTAGAAAACAACAAGCCCTGCGATACAGACGTGTACCAAGGCACACGCACTGTCGCCTTCGCTGACGCGGCAATACGCTCAGCACAATCTGGCAAGCCAGAAAAAATAGACTATAACTATTGATTTTGTTCCTGCCTAAATATATATGGCCAGCCTGCACAGTTTTCCAACAGACGAAAACATACAGGTTGGTCAACCTGAGTGAGCGCCGCTTCGGCGCTCACATTTAATTTTTAGTGGCATCCCATTTGAAACCCCAAACCATAGAGGAAACGCAAATGTTCTATAAGGCCATGAATGCTTGGTTAGCCCGCAACTTTGCCTGGGTATTGCTGGGAATAGTGCTCTTGGCATTGGCTCTGCGCGTGGGCGTATGCATAGAGTTGTCTGGCATAGAGGCAGTTGTAAAGCCTGAATACAAGAGCGATATGGACAACTACCTGCAGCTGATGCGCAGGATTTGGGCAGGTAATTGGCCTGACCATTTTGAATACCAGCCTTTCTACTATACTGTGTTTCTACCACTATGCCGATTTATTGGAGGCGACAATCCCTGGCCAATTATGCTTCTGCAAAGCGTCCTGGGTGCATGCACAGTGGGGCTTGTGGGACTTTGCGCTGCCAGGCTTTTCGGGCGCATAACTGGCATAGCAAGCGCCCTCCTAATAACGCTCTACAAGCTGCATATTTTCTTTACGCCATTCGCATTGTTTGAAATTCTCCAATCATTTTGGATAATACTCTTGCTTTACTTGGGCTTGCTGTGCCTGAAGCGAAACCAATGGTGGCAATGGCTTCTTTCAGGACTTGTGCTTTCGCTTGCCACACTGACACGCGGCAATGCAATCCTCCTGCTGCCAGTCTTTCTGGTCGCTCTCGTATGGCGCAACAGATGGAGTCTGCGTACCCTTGGTCTAACCGTTGCATTCATTATCGTGTTCGCATTGCCGCGTCTACCATTTTCCATACGCAATTATCATTGGGCTGGACGCTGGGTGGGGCCTTCCACAGCAGGAGACAGAGTACTACTATTGGGCAATTCGCCAGAGGCACCCGCTGGCCTCCTGCTCTATCCCGCTACGTATCATTACTGGACAC
>JAFSTJ010000054.1 GCA_017450525.1 Victivallales bacterium
AATTCCAAGGAATGCAGTGTCGTTGTCATCGCCCTCGGTGGATTTCATGAATGCCTCGTGATTCAGCAAAAGCAACGTGCCGCCTGAAGCAACATAGTCCTTCAAGGCATTTACCGTCTTACCGTCCACATACTGGTTTTCGACGCTGACAACATATTTGTATGACTTAAGATTTTTCAAGGTATGCTCATTGATGAAATCGTACCATACACCTGCGCCGAATGCAAGAAATCCATGAAGGTGCAAGTCCCTCTGGGGCCTGCCACGAATCGCCCACACAGGATGTGACTGCAATGACACGCTTGAACTGAATATGGCGCAGTCGGCTTTCGGAAACTTCAAAGGCGGCATGCTGAACAGCAGCCTGTTTACGTCCCGTTCCACTTGGAAACGGTCTGGCGCACCGAAATAGTCATTGTGGAGATACTTGATGCCCGAGCGCCGCCCACGCGTATCGGCGAGATAGTAGTGGGAGCCGTTGGCACCGCAGCGTACTGTCGCGGATAATTCGTCCAGCACTTCGGAGGGAGTGAAACTTGCGCCGTATTCCTCAACGTGCGAGCATGGCCAGAGTGCCTCCGCCCCTGTCAAATCCCGCATATATTTCACGCAGAATCCAAAACTGTCCACATTCGGGTTCTGTGATGGATAGAGTTGCCGAGTCGCCACGTCGAATGAACCAGCCCAGTCAGAAAGCGCATAGATTGGATTCTGCCCGTCAATCATATCATCGGAAATGACCAGCAATTCTGGATATTTGTCCTTGATGGTCTTATAGATTTTATGGTAGAAAGCAATCAACTCCTCGTTCAGGTAGCGACGGTAAGCGATGAATGCCAGCGGATCGCGCTCACTCTCTTTTGGAATGCCGTATTTGCCACGCCCGTAGCGCTCCTTAATTTTACGGTCAATTGCCTGCACATCTGGGTTATCAGGTCTTTTTGCCGCATAGCGTATAAGTTCCAGTTCCGTATGTTCGCTGATTTCATCGCCGATTGCGATGGCAGCCAGACGCGGGCGATACTGCTCCAAATCCTGAAGTATCTCCATATATCTCTTCTGCACTGCTGGCAGGACGTAAATCCCATGGCTCTGCCCATCAGGCAAATCAGAATCCAACACTCTGGGTATCATCAAAATCTTCGGGGCCTCAGAGAGATTCCAGTATTTTCCGTTTTCCTTCAATCTTTTCAACAAGACTGAATTATAGCATACGGCCCATTTGCAGTCGCCGATTTCCTTTAGCAATGCATCTCCGTCATAGCGCCAGCCATATTGCAGGGCTGAGAACGTAACTGGCAAACTAGTGAAAGGCGGCAGCCCAGGATCCCACAGCCAGCCGTTGAACGGATACTGCCTTGGTTTGGCGTCACTGAGCAACTCACGGAACAGAGGGCGTTCCACTCGGCGGGTGATTGCCTTGACCTTGTATTCTGGTATGAGAAGTGAATACACATTGCGGTATTCCAAAGTTCCCTTTTCGTCAGACACCTCCAACTTAAGTTTCACTGCATCGCCGCCAGAGGAACGTGTGCTGAAGTCGAAGTCAATCGGCTTCTTTTCGCCAAGTTCCAATTTGAATTGTTTTATTTCCGCGCCATTCTTGTCAAGAAGATGCCCTGTCACTCTCCTTGTTTTCATGTCATTTGGCGCATTGTGCATTTTCAACTTGCCATTTGGGCCTCCAGACACCTGCGACACGCGGAAGCCAGGCACGGCATTTTCGGAGGCCAGACGAATGGGGCACATACGGGTATGATGAGCAAAACCACCTTCGCCTGGATTTGCGGCGCTGTACTCATCCTCCCCTGCTCTGCGTTCACGCCCCAGATTGAAGCGCCATAAATCCGCACCACAGACTGATGCCGCATTTATATCCGAGAGTGGAATTGCCGTCTCAACCACATAGCGGTCCTTATACACCATAGCTGCCGTCCTGATTGCACTGTTGTAGTTGCTGTTGCCTTTGAAGTCATCATAAATGACGCCATCGGCATTTACGATAAAATGGTAGATGTTTTCCATCGCGGAGCCCGTAGGGCTGAGGAAGATTTCCACGCAGTCATCCAGCCAGATGTTCAAGTCCCGTTCCTCGGAATGATGAAAGGCCCGCTTCATCCTCTTCACGTCAGGCTCCAGGCACTCGAATGCCGTGTATAGATATTTCTTATCATGCCCAATCCAGACCTGGGTTGCGGCTTTCGGTGACTTGCCTGCGGAAGTCCTCAATTCAAAACGCGTCGCGGAGGCATATTCGCCAGAGGATATCACACCATCTAGTTTAACTGGCGCAATGCAGGGAATGCATGGTTCATTTAAAATCTGCCCAAAGCAGAATTGGGCTGCCATCATGCCCATCAACAAAAACAAATGTCGTCTCATTCTTTATTCCTCTTGATTAATGATTTTCACGCTTGGATGCTTGAGAAGCGAAAAGCCGATTTGCGGCGGTCTATCCTGGTTGAAGAACAAATATTCCACCGCCGCGCGACCACGCTCCACCAATTTCAGATCAATGCCAGCAATCGGGGGATTGCAATTCAGCAACGTCTGTTCATTGTAGGAATATCCAATGACGGAAATATCATCTGGCACGTCTTTGTTCATCTCCTTCAACGCCGTCATGACCGCCAAGGCATAATAGGGATTGTAGCAGAAGATGACCGTGGCGCGGGAATGATTGAGAAAATCCTGCAACGCACTCCTTATCTCCTCAAAGTCTGGCTGTGCGCATATAAAAAGAGGTTCATCAGAGTCGGAGAGGTACCTGTATTCTATTTCGCTAAATGAATGCAGATCTTGAGCGCCTTTGGGTCCTATGAATGCTATGTACTTGTGCCCGCATTCACGCAACCAGTGCAGGGAAGCGAACATTGCAGGGCGCATAGGCGAATCGAATGTGACCAAACACCCCAGAAATTCGTCCAGTTCAGATGGAAATGGCAGAATGAACGGTATCTTGATTCTGGGTATGTATTCCAGTTCGGGCTCATTGCCAAGGTAGGTATGTCCTGTCATAATTATGCCAGTGAAGCCATTCTGTTCCACAAAGTCCATGTTCTTGTTCAACTGGATGCATTTCCTGAAGGTACCCAATGGCATGACCTCATACTCAATTCCAAGTTCAGTCGCCCTGGCCTCGACGCCACTGCAAATTTTCAAGCCACTGGAGTTGATATGTTCAGGCTGCACAAGAACAAGCAGTTTGTGCTTTATATGATGCGGCATTGGCAAATCCGTCACATTCTGCACGCCTGTTTCCAAGTTGCCTTGAGGCTTGTTGCCAATGGAAATGAACGTCCCTTGTCCACGAACTCTGCGTAACATTCCCTTCTTTTCCAGGCGCTTCAAAGCAGTGCGCAATGTGATTCTCCCCACATTCATCTCGCGTGCCAGCTGCTCCTCTGGAGGCAAACGGCTGCCATCGGATAACTCACCATTGAGTATCTTGTTCCGTAGGATTACATATA
>JAFSTJ010000634.1 GCA_017450525.1 Victivallales bacterium
AGCGCGGAATGGGCAACGCATGACGCGCAGATGCGCTGGAAACGGATTGAGCCGTGGCGTCCCCACGGCGCAATCCGTTTCCTGATGCAGGTGTGCGCCAGGCTAAGTCCATTTCGATGATAGTTTTGAAATTACCTCCCTTGTTAAACTAGCCTTTCAACTTTTTGGACAACCACACATTAATCAGAGGATCATATTCCGGCGGCGCGTCGCCATGTCCGTTCTTGATTTTGTCAAAAATGAATTTGGGTCCCCTAAGTTCATTGTAGATAGTATATACCGCACTGGGAGGACAGGCCAAGTCAACGAATCCGACACCTACCATCACTGGAATCTCAATGCGACGGGCGGCGAAGGTGGCATCGAAATACAGCAATGTGTCAATGTTGTCACGATACTCCTGCGCGTTGCAGTCAGGCGTATGCCGTCCAGCAAGAAAGCCTCCTCTGTCGCCGAAATTCGGGACTCCGCAGAACGCAGCTTTGATCTTGTCGGAAAATGCCGCCAGATAAATCCCGAAGCCACCGCCATGGCTGGCTCCCCAATATCCAACGCATTCCGAATCCACTCCAGGAAGTTTCACCACTTCATCCAACAGTCGCAGGCAACCGGAGACCGCTGTTCTGGCGTAAAAGACCTTGCGGTCATTTATACCATAATATATATACCTTCTCAGTCCTATTTCCTTCAAAAACTCCTCATGCCTTGCATTGGCCTCAGCGGATTTTGCAACGGGCGGATATGGAGGCAAGTGGAAGAGGAGTCTGGCGCACTCATATCCCATGTTCTCCTTTATGGAGCCATTAAGCGAATCTTCGCTGATGAATGCCTCGCCGCCTGGAAAAGTCACCAGCAGCGGCAATTTGCGTGAGATGTCAATTGGCAAGGACAACAGCGCGTACGCCCTTTGGCTGTTCAGATTGGCGCAACTGATAACATAATAGTCAAACGTCTCGTCAGAATTGACTTTGCGCATTCTGAAGTCGGAGGGTATTCTGGCGAGCTCTTCTTTGGTGCCATTCCAGAATTCATCGAAATCAGATGGTTCTGGGAGAAGTGGGCGCAATTGAGTCGGTGCCACGCCAACGCCGCATAAAACAGTCTTCGGGTTCTGCTCCAACGAAGAAACGGCACAACGCACAAAGCCTGGATGCGGCAGAAACGCGGAAACTCTGGCTGGAGGAGTGACTGTGAGACTTTGCAGCACCGCTTCGCCGTCCATCGAAACCACCACTTTGAGTTTTTGGGGCTTGTCGGCATTGATTATGAAATCAAACGGTTCATTGACATCAACCAGATGGGATTTTTTGCTGCATTCAACAGTGATTTTAATGTCACTATCAGTTGACTGTGCGGAACAAATGGAGGTGTTCATAATGTCATCTCTTTTTAATGATAATTGCAAAACTGATGTGAAACAGACGGCGTGGTGCTGAACGGACGCGACTATAAACTAGCCTTATTCATAGAAATTTCAATGCGAAATCGGCATTTTGTTTTTCCAAAAAATACCGCCAGCCGTGGAGGAAAGACGTCGAAGGACTCAAATGCATCATCGGTGTTCATAGTCACCTCCAGAGCCGCGCTCGCCGCAGGCGAATGGCACCACATAGCGACCGTGTATGACCTGCGCAGACTCTCGCTCTACATCGACGGTGAACTTCAGGGAAGTGTGGACGTATATCCGACTGTCGGTGCGCACAACAGCCTCTCTGGCACGACCTTCGGCTCTCTCAACCCATGGCTAAACCAGTGCTCCGACGCATTCATCGGTGATCTACGCAACATAAGGGCATACGGACGGAACCTCTCTCCAAACGAGTTCCTCATCGCCAAATGACGTATTATTCCAATTCTAAATAGAACTTTCCCAATGAGGGGGACTACACATCATAACCATCTAATCTAAAACAACTTACATTCAAATCATGGGTGCTTCACTATGCAGGGGGCCTTTTTTGTCGCCCCATTACCGCCACATCCAGCGCAAATGAAAACGAGGCCCTCCAAGGAAAAAATGATGCAGAATACTTGAAAACTCGGGGGGATAAGATATTATAAATGCGTCATGGACAACGGGTGCTGCCCTGTCTTAAGGCACGCCA
>JAFSTJ010000055.1 GCA_017450525.1 Victivallales bacterium
ATCAGGCTGAAAACCTCCGTGACCTTTCAGCTTCACTGTTGTATGTCATGGGTTCTCTCAAGGCGCAGAAGGACGAGCTGAAAATGAAGATTGTCGCGGTCACCATCAAAAACCTCTTCAAGGGAATGAAGATCAGCCTCAAGCCCGGCGGCAGGCTTCCCGACGAGTTACTGAAAGGGATTCAGTACAAGAACTGGATAAACCAGATCGACGACGATGAGTCCAACGACTACGATGATGACAATGAGGAGG
Organism: Victivallales bacterium; assembly: GCA_017450525.1. Classification (GTDB taxonomy): domain Bacteria; phylum Verrucomicrobiota; class Lentisphaeria; order Oligosphaerales; family Oligosphaeraceae; genus RGIG3456. The sequence continues at coordinate 253 of JAFSTJ010000055.1, forward strand.
TTGACACATCAGCCATCGAAAACCTGTAAGCAACAGGCCCTTCAATCACAATTCAAACCACAAACACAGGAGATGAAAATGAAAAAAACTCTGAACACAATGCTGGCCATTTTTGCAATCGTATTTGCTGGAATATACGTTGAAGCCGATGAGATTGACGAGGCGAAAGCCGATTTCAAGCGTCAGCAGGAGGTCTGCACCACAACCTTCGTCAAGGCATGGATCGACCAGCGTGGCGTCGCCGAACTGACGACTTTGTTTGGCAACATGGCCCGCGCCAACGCACGCTATTCCATGGCATGCGGTGGACTGGACACTTCCTTGACGGGAAGCATGATTCGCGCATGCGCCCCGGGGAAAACCGAGATGGAGAAATTCTCACTGGCCATCTGCGAATACTATCGCAGCAAGGGACTCGTACTGGACACCCGTCCCTGCTTCACGCGTGGCAGCTTCAAAGTGTGGCCTCATAACCGCCATTGAAATGCTCATGGACTCCAAGTAGAGTAAATGCCAAAAGGACTGCGGGTCAGCGCACCCCCAAAGCGGCAAGCCTGGCCTGCGGTCTTTGAGACATTCCGTCAAAGCGGCAAAAGTAGAAAAAACAACTTTTTTCAATGGGATGTGGGAATTAGCATCTTTTCCGCTTCTTCCATTAAGATGAAGGGACAAGAAACTCACTTCAGGCAATCGTGAACATCCCCGGATGTTCGGCAAACACAAAACAACAGCAACAAACAAAGGAGAAACCCAAATGAAGACCAGACACATCTGCAGCATCATCGTATTACTGGCGGCCATCCTCGGCATGGCAACAGGATGCGTGACAAAGCCACTCCCCCCACAGCCAATCGAATACACCTTCACGGAAAAGGACTTCCCCGTGTCCACCGAACTTCCCATCCATCCGGAACGCCCGGGCGAACTGAGGGAAATAGCGAAGCTGGGCATCGCATTGGGGGACATCGGCCAGCATGAAAAGGCAGCGGGAGTTTTCCTCCAGGGGGCGCAGGACTTCTCATCACAGGGCAAACGCATCGAGCAGGCTTTCGTTCAGGCCGCCATCATGGAGCACTTCAAGGCCGGCAAAATGAACCTTGTCCGCGAGGATTTCAAGAAGCTCGACGGATTGCGCCCCACCCCCTACAGCAGATACGACGACAACGAGAGCATCCGTAAAATCCGCCTCATTGTCAATGCCACTGAACAATAATCAAAATTAACACCCCAAAGGAGAAGGACATGAAACTCTACAAAACAACAACAGTCATAGCGATTGCAACTCTGTTTGCACTCTCTGTCATTTTTGCCCAGGAAGTCCCTACTGCAAAGCAATTTTCGGAGATCACCAGGGATATAATGGAGAAGGTGATCGTTAACCAGAGAGAACATGGTGCGCAGTCTGCTCAGGTTAAAATCAATACCGAGCGAATCAAAGACAAAATCAACGCATACCATGACTGTGTCAACGAATACAGGAATGCTCTTGAAGCCAGCGCAAACGACAGCTCTCCAGAGACTCTGGAAGCCAGGCAGGCAGCCTACGACAGGCAGGAAAAGGCGTTGTCGGAAGTTGCCGAAGCCATATCCAACGACATTGACATGCAAATGAAGTTCACAGAGGAGACCTGCAAACGGCTAATGGACATAAGCAAGTCGTATGATAAATTGGCCGTCCTGATTGACAGATTCAAATTTGGATTGAAGGGCACGGACACCGAGACTATTGACGCTATGGTCAGGAGCAACATCAAGAGCGTTGGAAAACAACTGATTCAATTGCGAGAGTTGGATCCCCACAACAAGGCCATTAACAATGCCTTGGCCGTTGTCAACAACCAGGCAAAACTATACAAGCAGCTGGATTCCTCCTTCACAACGAACGAACGCATCAGGGAACAGGCGGAAATACTGCGTGATCTTTCAGCGTCACTCTTGTATGCCAGAGAAGCTCTCAAGGCACAGAAAGACGAACTCAAGATCAAGATTGTCGCGGTAACCATCAAGCACCTCTTCGGGGGGATGAAAATCAGCCTCAAGCCCGGCGGCGAGCTTCCTGGCGAGTTCATCAAGGGAATAGGGAAATACAAGGGGTGGCTGGCCCAGCTCGACGACGACGAAACCAACGGTTCCGACAACAATGATGATTGGGAAGCAGACACATCTGCCATCGAAAGCCTGTAAGTCCCTGCCTTTTCAAACAAGAAATCAGAATTGAAAACCCAAAAGGAGATTAATGATGAAAAAGACACTCAACACACTGCTGGCCATTTTTGCGATTGCATTTGCAGGACTAACTGTAGAAGCCGATGAGATTGACGAGGCGAAAGCCGATTTCAAGCGTCAGCAAGAGGTCTGCACCGAAACTTTCGTCAAGGCCTGGATTGCCCAGAAGGGCGTCGCCGAACTGACGACTTTGTTTGGCAACATGGCCCGCGCCAACGCACGCTACTCCATGTCCTGCAGCGGTCTGGACACATCCTTGACTGGAAGCATGATTCGCGCATGCGCCCCAGGAAAAACCGAAATGGAGAAATACAGTCTGGCGGTCTGCGAGTACTACAGGAGCAAGGGCATCAGCCTGGATCCACGTTCCTGCTTCACCCGAGGCTGCTTCAAAGTGTGGCCATAACGGCCATTGGGACGAGCCAGGCAATTGAAGAGGCGCAATAGCTGAAGGAGTCCCGTCCGCACAACGAGCCTGGACGCCGCCATGAGAGTTCTCCTGGAGACGTCCATGCCGCTCCACCGCAGTGGGCACTCCACCCCACACATATTGCCTGGCCAGTCATTGTCATTTCTACTTTTAATGCTAGATTAGAGGTTATGCATCATGGCTGATTTGCGGCAAGAAATCCCATCTTCGGGAAACATGGCATAAAAAATCAGTCTCATGGTCGAAAATGCCATGAAAACGCTTCTTCTAATGAGTAGGTGGTAGCAAGGCCGTCTCGG
>JAFSTJ010000056.1 GCA_017450525.1 Victivallales bacterium
CTGGGGCAAAGTTCGCAGTGGGCTTCGCAATAAAAAGCCAATCATGTATTGCGGACGCAGTCCACAGCTTCTCCGACTTCCTAACGGACATTGCCGTGCTTGTGGGTGTGCGCTTCTGGACTGCCCCAGCTGACAAGGACCACCCCCACGGGCATCAGCGCATCGAAGCACTTATCACGCTGTTCATCAGTGTGCTGCTGTGCCTGAGTGCCCTGGGAATGGCAAGCAAGGCAATAAGGACTATCGGGGACAACAATGCCCCGCCAGCCTCCTGGCCTCTGCTGGGCATTGCGCTTTTCTCCATTTTCATCAAGGAAGTGCTATACCAATGCACGGTCATGGTTGGGCATTCATGCGGCTCATCCGCCCTTATCGCCAATGCCTGGCATCACCGTTCTGACGCCATATCCTCAATTCCAGTGGCTGTGGTTGCCATTGCAGGCCGTATCTGGCCTGGCCTGAACTACCTTGACCAGATAGCAGCCGTGCTTGTGGCATGCCTGCTGCTGCGCACCGCCTGGAAGATAGCCTGGCCCTGCATCAAGGAACTGTCCGACCAGGGCGCAAGTCCGCTGGAATTGAAGGAAATTAAGCGCATCGCCACATCAGTGCCAGGGGTAATGGACGTCCACAAGGTAAGAACACGCTGGTTCGGCAGTGGCATTCTTCTTGACATGCACGTGCTGGTGGACAAGGACCTGTCCGTGGAGGAAGGGCATCGCATCTGTGAAAAGGCCGCCTCGGAAATCAAGCGCAAGCGTCCCATCGTGCTTGATGCGCTGACGCATCTGGAGCCATATAAGCCAATTGACCTAAAAAACGAGATTCTGCGGATTGCAAAAGAAGTGAATGGTGCGGAAAATATACAGATACGACAGATACAGTATCTTCCAGAGGGAAATCAAGTGGAATGTCGCCTTGTCGTGCCATCGGAAATGCCTGTCGGCGAAGCGCAGAAAATCTGCGATGAAGTAAAGTCACGTATTCTCGCCAGCAACCAGAAAATCACCAGGGCACTGGTTTACCCTGCATCATAAGTTTTGCTCCCCTTTGGGCGCTTACCACTTCCTACTTACCTCCCCACCAGGGGAACAGAGCACAAGTACAAAACCATTATCCGTCGGCAGATAGCCATTTATGTGCCTGTTCCTGGCGCAAGTTAATGCGAATTGATGCCGTTTACTTGGCGCAGAGCGCCTCCAGTTCATTACGGGCGTTGCGAATTGCCTCCAGCAGTGCCGTGCAATCGGTCTCCTGGCGGGCGCGGAGTATTTCCGTGAGTTCTATGACAGGCTTTGCAATGGGCGTCAATGCCAGATTGGTCACCGCACCCTTGATGGCATGCGCTGCATCAAATGCAACGGCCAAATCGCCTGCGTCCATGGCATCGTACAGTTTCTGGAAATTGGGATCGCCTGGGATCTTATTGACCATACGAATATAGAAGCCCTCATTGTTCAGACATCTTTTAAGCCCTTCCTCTGTATTGGCTCCAAATGAAATCAAATCATCAATTGTCATTGTATCGAAAACTCCTTTGTAGTCTTTATATTCGATATGTGCGCTAACCGAATATGCGTCGCAGTATTCTGGTTAAGAAATTGTCTGGTCTTGCGGATATGGAAAGACCTCCCATATACCGCCGAATATCCTCCGAGAATTCATCCACAGTCTGGTAGCGTTCATCCATGTAATACGCAGTTGCCTTCAGTATGATTGCCTGGAGGTCCTTGTCAATCTTTCGGTAGAATTGATGTTCAATGGGCTCCAAATCCCCCTTGAAGATATTGGTCATGAACTCCTTTTCGCTATTTCCGCCCACCGCTGGCTGCAATGTAACCACTTCCTGCAAAATCAGCCCCAGCGTAAAGATATCCGACCGCAGGTCAAGTTCCTCGCGGCGCAGCACCTCAGGCGCGAAATACCGCGGTGTACCAGAAATCTTGACTCTATTGTCTCCATCTTCCTCCAGGACTCTTGCAAGCCCCCAGTCCATCACATAGACCTCCATGTATTTCCCAATCATGATGTTCTCAGGCTTAAGGTCGCGGTGTATGACATGGCGGTGATGGGCATACGCTATGGTGTCGCAGACGCGCAGGAATATCTCCAGGCGTTTTCTGAGCAAGGCATCCTCATCAAATGTGTCAATGCCCCGTGTGCGGTAGTTCAGCGCAATGTTCCGCAAATACTCCCGCAAAGTCTTGCCATTGACCAGTTTCATGACAAGGTAAATGCCATTGTTGTCATCAGTATAAAGGCCATAGATGGGAATGATGCCTGGATGGTCCAGCTGCGCTGTAACCTTGGCCTCAGTCACAAACGCATTGACAATCTCGGTGCTGTCGCCCTCACCCAGCTTCAGGGACTTGACCGCCACAAGACGGCTTAACTTCCTGTCACGGGCACTGAACACGGAGGCAGTCGCACCTTCCGCAAACTCCTCCAACAGGGCATAGTTCTCCGTGATGCTGTCAAGAGCACCATTTATGCTGGAGGTCATGTCCAGATGAGAGCTGATGAAGGGATTGATATTGACACCCTTGATGTAGTCCTCAATTTCCTTCTTCTGCCCAGGAGATTTCCGCCCGCCAGAAAGCCGCTTGTCATTATTAAAGGCAGTGACATTGGGCAAGGCAACGGTGACTGTCCTATTATAGGCACCATGCCCGATGTCGCCGTCCAAATCCACGGCCACTGTAGGATCTATTTTTGTTTTATTGCTCATTTATGAAAAAAGTCCTGTAGCATCACCACAAATGCCTGCGGCTGTTCCGCTATGTAGCAAGGCTACAGAATACACATCACTTCAAGACACTTCCCAATTCCTTCTTCAGTACATTGATATCAATGGGCTTCGCGACATGCGCCTGCATGCCTGCCTCCTTCGCCCGTGCAATGTCCTCAGGGAATGTATTTGCGGTCATTGCAATGATCGGTATGCTCGCC
>JAFSTJ010000635.1 GCA_017450525.1 Victivallales bacterium
CAGGCTCAAATCAAGCCAGCTCCAGTGCCAGTTAACATCATTCCAATGATAAAAAGCAAGGTAATCAAGGTGCTCAATGCCGACAATGTCTCCCGTTTCACGCCGCCATTCCGCCAGATTGCGCTACCTGGAACAGCATCAGCAAAGGTGCTGGAGATACTTGACAATGCGGGCAAACCACCAGAAGGTAAAGTACCCTCCATGGAATATGGAGGAGCCGTGTTCCAGCTGGATATTCCAACTACTGGCACATACAAGATCTGGCTAAACGTGTGGTGGGAGGGCTCCTGCGGAAACACATTGAATGTCCAGGTCGGCGATGAGAAGAAGTCAATCACAGTGGGCAATGACAGCAAATACAATCAGTGGCATTGGGTTGAGGTGCCTCGCCAGTACCAGTTAACCCAGGGGCCATGCGGCATAGCAATATTGAACAGGGAAGACGGCATCAAGCTTGACCAAGTACTTGTCACCAGCGATCTATCATACGTCCCCCAAGGAATAGAAAAATAAAATGAACAGGTTTCTAATAATTCTGCTATGCGCAAGTCTCTGCCTATTTGCGCAAAACGAGGATGTGAATGTGGAGAGTGCCTCCGCAGAGAGTATGACCACATTGTCCTCGCAGGCATTTCTCAACGAGATACGCAAGCCTCTGCGCATTGACGCCTGGGGCGAATTCACTGGCAGCATTGTCAACAAAGGTTCCAAAGGCAAGCATTCAGGCAAGTTGCGTGTGCGCATCACATTCACAAAAGACGCCATGTTCACGCAGATTGTGCTGAATGATGTTAATGTATATTCTCTGGAGCAGAAGCACAGCACCGAGAATGCCAACGCCACTGTCAAGCTAGATTTACCAGGAAAAGAAACTGCGCCTGGCCTGTTTGACTTCGGCTTGCGCCCCGAGGACATGTCATTCTCATTCATATACTGGGACTTTGTCGAGGAGCTGCCCCGCGAAAAGAAGCGCATGAGCGAGTGCCGCGTATTCCGCCTGGCTTCGCCAGACAAGGATGGCACCGTGCAGGTCTGGTTCCACGCTAGCCATGGCTTTCCCCTGGAGGCACGCTGGTACAAGAACGATGCAAAAGAGCATTGGCGCAAACTTGAGCTGAAAGGCGCGAAACGCCATGCCAATGGCCTCTGGTTCGTCAAGGAAATGAGGCTGGAGGGCAAGGATTGGAAAACCCAGGTCAGCTTCGACCACGTGGAACTCAACGCACCAGGCGAATAGCACCTCTGTAAACGCAAAGACGTCTTTTCAACGCAGAGACTTTCTATCCACAGATTTGCACAGATTTACACAGATTATTTATTCAGAGAAACTGTGTGAATTTGCTATAAATTTATATGCAAATCTGTGGAAATCTGTGCAAATCTGTGGATAATAAATTAAAGGTGAACTTACGATGAGAACTTTCTTGCTGCTTATGCTTTCAATGTTTTGCACAACCTGCCTTGCAGATATGGCAGAGGCAAAAATGGACTTTGACAAAGGCAACTATAAATTTGCTTTAGAGAAATACAAGAAGGTGTTGTATTCCAAGACGACTTCTCCCGATGATGCGGCAGAATGCTACGAAAAGGCCTGCAGCTGCCTGCTTAAGTTGAGGCGTCAGGACAGTGAAATCGATGAATTGGCGACACGCACGCTTGATGTACAGCATAATCACTGGCGTGTTGCAATGCAGGTTGCAAAGAACTATGACAGGATATCCCATTACGGATGGCTGGCTGAAGGGCGTTTTCAAAGAGGCGGACGCCACAATGGCGGCAAGTGGATTGAGGTGTCGGAGCGTGACAGGGCATTCTGCCTGAAAATACTGGTCAAGGCAGAAGGCAAGCCAGACACAGCCAAACAAAAATGCGAATACTACAATTTGATGCTCAATTTTCTGTTACAGAACCGCCACGGCCAGGCATGGAAACTCCAACTGCTTACGGATATAGAGAAAACGCCTGACTGGGAACAAGGCAACTACGATGACTGGAACTGCTCAGGCGCACCCGTGGAAGAAAATGGACAGCCTATCTTCTACAAGACGCCTCGTTCATGGAATGAGGCAACCAACGATGGAGAGCGTTTCCGTTGGCTACTAGGCGAACTTGCAAAAAAATGGAGAGCAGGACGAAGCGGCAATGCGCTATGCCGATTTTCTCTGC
>JAFSTJ010000636.1 GCA_017450525.1 Victivallales bacterium
AGCTGGCAAAGACGGTGTCCGTGTCCAGGGGATTAAGGCTTACCAGATCAATAACCTCAATGGAAATGCCTTTTTTAAGGAAAGCATCCCTGACAGCCAGGCAAACAGGCGTCATGGATGAATACGATACCAAAGTCAATGCATCGCCCTCGGCAGCAACGACAGCCTTGTCCAATGGCAATGTGAAATCTCCTTCTGGCACCTCGCCACGCCTGGGATAGAGGCGCTTGTTCTCTATTACAAGCACTGGGTTGTCATCGCGAATTGCCGCCTTTAGCAGGCCCTTTGCCTGCATTGCCGTGGAAGGAGCCACTATCTTTATGCCAGGCACGCTCATAAACAGGCTGGACAGCATCTGGGAATGGCTTGGGCCATAGCCGCCCTTTGCACCGCCAGGAGTGCGTATCACCATTGGCACATTTACCTGCCCTGCATACATATAATGGAGTTTGCCTGCGCTGTTGAGCATCTGGTCTAGCGCCAGTGCAATGAAGTCCATGAACATGATTTCCACCACAGGGCGCAATCCAGTCATGGCTGCGCCAACAGCCAGCCCCATGAAACTGCCCTCGGATATGGGCGTCTCAAAAATGCGTTCCGCTCCATATTTTTCCCAAAGACCCTTTGTAACGCCAAATGCGCCTCCGTAAAGCCCGATATCTTCACCGATGAGAACCACGCTTTTATCCCGCTCCAGTTCTTCATCAAGCGCTTCATTTACTGCCTTTGAATAGTAGATATCTTTCATAAGAAACGCCCTCCCCTATGCAAACAAACCTTCCAGTGCGGATTCTGGCGATGAAACTGGTGCCTCAATAGCAAATTGCGCGGCATTTTCTATGGTTGTGTGGGCACGATTGTCAGCAGTGATAATTTCCGCCTCGGTGATTCCGCGCTCCAGCAACTTTGCACGTGCTGCTGCAATGCAGTCCTTCGCCATCATCTCCTGTTCTTCCTCGCGGGTTCGATACACCCTGGAATCATTCTTGGAATGGCCGCAATGCCTGTAGGTCATAACCTCCAGCATCTGAGGAACGCTGCTCTCCCGCAATTCTGTTATTATTTTCTTGGCGGTGAAATAAGTCTCCTCAACATCAAAGCCATTGCAGACGCTGGCTTTCATATTGTATGCGGCGGCACGTGGCGAAATATTGCCAGAGGCGCTGTTCCTTGCCAAGGGTGTGCTCATGGCATAGCCATTGTTCTCGCAAACAAACAAAATGGGCAACTGCCACAAGGAGGCCATATTCAGTGTCTCATGGAATGTGCCTTGGTTGCTTGCCCCATCGCCAAAGAAGCAAATCGCAATCTCGCCTGTTTTCTTATACTTCGCGGAAAGCGCAGCACCAGCCGCAATGGGAATGCCACCGCCAGTTATGCCATTGGTTCCAAGGAAATGCTTCTCCATGCAGGAAATGTGCTGCGAACCACCACGCCCACGGCAATATCCTGCGTCCTTGCCCATAAGTTCCGCCATTACACGCCTAGGCTCCAGCCCACGCGCCAGCAAATGACCATGCCCACGGTGGTTGGAAATGAGCCAATCCTTCTCGTCTGCCGCCCAAATAACACCAACTGCAGAAGCCTCCTCACCTACACAAAAATGGGACGTGCCTCCCAACGAACCGCTACTGAACAATTCAGCCAACTTGTTTTCAAAATTGCGGATGAGCGCCATACGCTCATACATCGCCAGCAATTGTGCCGTATCTAGCTTCATAAAGCAGTCTCCTTAATAAATAATGGCACAATTTAACCTAATTCCGCAGTTTTGCCAGAAAACATGTGGGCGCCAAAGCGGTGCCCAGTAATGGGTCAGCCATTGATATTGAGTAGGATTTATCGAAGATGCTTTGCAACATAGGCTGTCGATTTAAGTTAGGGCAGTCAAGCCACAGTTGTGGAAGGCCAGCTGGTACAGTATGATTTTGTACC
>JAFSTJ010000637.1 GCA_017450525.1 Victivallales bacterium
ACAGATTGTGCTTTTGACACATTCATTTCAATAAAGTGCTAAAAGAGCACAGATTCTCCTTTTTTCTTGCACTTGAAAGCAGTCGCTTTCAAGTGCAAGAAAAATGATGAATCTATGTCCATTCAGGACATTTTATTGAAATGAAAATAATCTGTGAAAATCTGTGTAAATCTGTGGATAAAAAAGGAAGGATGTAATGGCTTACAATTGGGAACAGTTAACCCCGAGATTGCAGGGGATTTTGGATGAGGCGACTGCAAAGGGCGAAGAAAAGGCATTGCAGCTGGAAATCTACGATCATGGGGAGAGGGTGATTAGTCTGGCTTCTGGAACAGACCAGAATGGCAGAGCCATTACCGTAGATCGCGTAATGCCGATATTCTCCTGCGGCAAGCCAGTGATGGCAACGGCAGTACATTGCCTGGTGCAGAAGGGACTGATTTCATACGATTTGCGGGTTGGTGATGTTTGGCCTGAATTCGATTGCAACGGAAAGGAGAAGGTGCTGTTCTGGCATATCCTTACGCACCGTAGTGGCTTGCATATTCTTCCAAAGACCGATAGCCCTGACGACTATGGCAACTGGGAACTTATGTGCCAGAAAATGGCTGAGGCGACGCCTGCATGGGAGCCAGGCACGAAATGTGGATACCAGGGCATTACCCATGCCTGGCTGGTTGGCGAGACTGTGCGCCGTGCAGTTGGCAAGCCATTCAAGCAAGTCATTGAGGACGAGGTATTCAAGCCCCTGGGCATAAAGGATTTCTATTTCGGCACCACGCCCGAGGCGGATGCCCGTATGATACGCATTGATTCAAGCGACTTCGAAACCGAGGAGAGCGGATGGTGCGGTACCTTCATACACAATGATGCCGTGAGGCATGGCTTTATTCCATCCGCCAATGGTGTCACCAATGCAAAGTGCCTGGCCAGGCATTACGCGTCATTGATTGAAGGCGGCGTGGACGGCGTGCAGCTGCTGACCAAGGCTACCATTGACAATGCCACTATTTTCAGGCGCTGGGAGCAGGATCCGCCTAAAAAAGGCGACTGGGCAAAGTTCGGTCTGGGATATGCGCTGGGGCCAGAGGACAATCTGGGTGACTTCTTCGGGCAGGGCGGTGCCGCTGGCTCAGAAGGTTTTGCCGTGCGCTCAAAGGGATTGGCTATTGCATTGACCAAGAACAAGCCCTTGCGCTCATCACCAGTCCATCCCATAAGGGACAGAATCTCAGAGGCTTTGGGACTGGAAATCAGACATTGGTAACAAGACAATGAAAATCCTTTTTGCTTCAGACATACACGGCTCGCCCGAGGCGCTTATTAAACTGGAAAGTCATCTGGAAAAACTGCAGCCTGAGCAAATCGTTCTTCTTGGGGATGAACTCTACCATGGTCCAAGAAATCCATTGCGTCCTGACTATGCGCCACCCAATGCGGCGGACATTCTTAACAAATACGCCTCCAAAATCATCGCCGTCAGGGGAAACTGCGATGCGGAAGTGGACCAGCTTCTGCTGAAGTTCCCCATCATGGCGGAATATTCCACTTTGCTGGTGGATGGCCTGAAGTTCTTCCTGACGCATGGACATCATTGGAATCCAGATAGGCTGCCTCCTCTAGGTACAGCAGATGTGCTGGCATACGGCCATACCCACATTCCCATGTTGAAAAAACTGGAATCAGGCGTGATTGCGCTCAATCCAGGCTCCTTGTCATTGCCAAAGGGTGGATTTCCCGCTTC
>JAFSTJ010000638.1 GCA_017450525.1 Victivallales bacterium
CAAATGGGAAGTGGACAATCAATTTTCCATCAAGTTCGGCTACCCCAATATCTACTCGAATTGGATCCGTTGGATTGAGGACAACAATCTGGACATGAAGCCATTTACTACCTGGTATGACGAGGACGGAAAGAAGATGAGGCATCTTCCTAAATTGGACGAGGACGGCTGGTATCCAGGATGGGCGAAAATCGTATTGTATCATGATGGCGAAGTAATACAGAACACCGTATCGCCAGACGGAAATCATTTGTTTGATGTTCTTTACGAGCATTGCAGGTAAAAAAGTGGACTGTGGATTGTGGACTGTGGACTGTTGGGTGCGCGAGGCGCTCAGCCCAGCGTTTGAAAGATGCAGTTCTACCCGCTGCTTTCGCAGCGGGCACCCAACAGCCCACTGTCCACAACAATTTTCCAACAAAACGCTGGAAAATCCATTGATTCAATTGCATAAAAATCATTTTCTGGCGCACCTATGACATATCCTGGCAGGGGTTGGTTTGTAGAATATCCGCTGTCAAAGAGAAAATACAACCACATGCACACCATCTAGAGGAAAGCAAAATAAATGATATTCAACAACATTCCTAAGACGACTGGCAATGAAGCCGACATTGAACTCAGAAATCCCCAAACCACTGCAAAAAGAGTACAAGAACTCTTTGATGAATGGTGGCCAAAAAGAAAAGAATCCATTGCATATAATGGCAAATGCTATCTACTCACCGTATGGTGTATGAGAATTGGTTTAGCCTCCATAATCGAATCATTTCTGCCTCCTCTAGCAACCCTGCATTTTCCCAAAGCAAAACTGACAGTGGAACAAATTGCCCTTCTGGAGCAGGCTATTGAAAAACAGAAGGAAAATGGCAGCGAGAAATGCTAGGCTTGCTAAAAACCTTATTCGGCATCCCCTCGACGCGGCAGTACGTCCCAGCCAGGCCAAGAAAGACGGCGCAACCTGCCACTGGCATGGACTGGGCGGCACTGGCAAAGCCAGATGCACAGGGTGATATCAAGGTCTACGACCCCAAGGGTGTTCCACTACGCCTGAAACGCAATGACGAGATCGCCCGTGGCGGCGAAGGCGTCATCTATCGCTTCGCGCAGAATAGCAGCGTGCTCATCAAAGTATGCAAGCAGGAGAATCTGGCGGACGGAACAAAGCTGTCCCTTTTCCGCAGGCGCCTGAATGCAATGATGAAACTGGAGGAATGCCGCCAGGCGGACTTTCTTGCATGGCCATTGATGCCTGTGCTGGACAATCGTGGAGGCGCAATCGGTTTCGTCATGCGAAAATGCACGGGGCGCACACTGCGAGCACTGCTGGCGCCAGTGCAGGTGCAACGCTTCTTCCCTGGATGGAACCGCCTACATGTGGCACAGGTTGCACTTAACTTTCTGGACGCAGTGCGGATGCTTGCCAGGCACAAGGTGCTGGTAAACGACTTCAATCCAAGCAACTTTCTGGTGGACGGCTCTGGCATTGTGCGTCTCATAGACTGCGATAGTTTCCAGATTCCAGTGGAAAATGGAAACCCATTCATGACGCGCACATACACGCCTGAATTCGCCGCGCCTGAACTGCTGCTACACCCAGAGTTGTTCGACCAGCCCCGCACGCCAGAGCAAGTACGCTTCTCGCTGGCGGTGCTCATCTACATGGTGCTGATGAGCGGCCTCCACCCATACGCCAGATGCGGTGGAGGCGACCCGACAGAGAACCTGAAAAGTGGCAAATGCCCGCTGGACAAGGACAGCGGCGTGCGCATGCCAGTCAGCTGGTACAAGTCCGTCAGTTGGTTGACGCCTGGATTGAAGGACTGCTTTCTCAGGATGTTCAAGGACGGCTTCGCCCATCCCGCGCAAAGACCGCTCCTAGGAGAACTACGAAACGAACTTGTGAATTTTATTGATGTAATGAAGAATAGCAAGAGTGAAAACCAACGGGCAATCCTGCCCACAACAGCAAAAAGAGGAAAATGAACATGAACGACTACGCAGAAGAAACCACATTGGATGTAACCAATCCCGCGCCAAGATGCCCAGTAATGCTGCTCCTTGATACATCTGGAAGCATGGATGACGGACCCATTGAGGAACTCCGCGAGGGGCTGAAGCAGTTCCTCCGCGAACCCAGCGATGATGAGACCGCATCCAGGAGCGTTGAACTGGAAATTATCACCTTCGGCAATGAGGCAAAAATAGTGGCGCCATTTGCGCCAGTGAATGTCATCAACGACAATCCGCCTACCCTGGATGCCAGTGGCACCACTCCATTGGGCGAGGCACTGACACTGGCGTCCCAGGAACTCAAGGAGCGCCGCCGCCTCTACAAGAGCAAGGGCATATCTTCCTACAAGCCCTGGGTGATTCTCATGAGCGACGGTGCCCCCAACGACGACTGGGAGGAGCCTGCCAAGGCAATGCGCAGCATGGGCGAGCAGCGCAAACTTCAGTACATCGGCATCGGTATTGGCGATGGAGCAGACTTCGACACACTCCGCGAAATCCTGCCTGAACATCCAGGGCCTGTGAAGCTGAAGGGCCTCTGCTTCAAGGAATTCTTCAGCTGGCTGACCGATTCGCTCAAGAGCGTTTCCGCAAGTTCCGTTGCCGAACAGGACAAAATCCAACTGGGCAATGTAAATTCATGGGCTGACTTGGCGGGTACGCCCGCTGCTTCGGAGGGTTGACAATGCAACAGTGGTGTGGACATGCAGTATCCGTGCCAGGAAACGGGCACATACGCAGGGAGATACCCTGCCAGGACGCCAGTGGCGTCTGGCTCTCGCCGCGTCCATGCCTCATCGTATGCGACGGACGCGGGAGCGCAAAACTCTCGCACCTGGGAGCACGGGCGGCCGTGAAAGCCTTTCGCTCTCAATGCGCCGTGATGGAGAGACGCCTGGCCAACCTGCTGGACACGCGCCACTGCAACGCCAAGGAGTGGCTGCGCTTCTGCCAACTGATGGCTCGCACTGTCTGCCAGCAGAAGATTGAACTTGCAGAGGAGCATGACTGCCCTGAAAGCGAGTTTGACTTCACCATTGCATTCGCCGTCATCGGCGAGCATCGCATCGGCTTCTTCCAAGTGGGAGATGGTGCGCTCACTTTCCAGCGTGACGGAGGATGCCAGGTTGTGTTTCTGCCAGACAAGGGGGAATTCGACAATCAAACCAGCTTTCTGCATCCTGGTGACGAGGACAGCCGCAAACTCCACGCCGTCATGATGAACGCCAATGGCGTGACTGGCATAGCAGCCACCAGCGACGGTCCCGAGCACCTGATGTTCGACTTGCAGACCATGGAGCCAGGACCGATCTTCAACCAGATGTTCACGGATTTGCAGGCGGGAAATTTTCCGAGGCAATCGTCCCTGGATTACCTGACAGGCTCTCGCTGGGCACGCGACCCGCGTGGCAATGACGACCGCTCCCTGGCAATAATCGCAATCAAGAAGGATTGAATATTTAAGCCCTGTTTCCTTGAGGGTAGGTAATGAGCGCTCTTGCGGGCGCTCATTACCTACCCATAACTATCTTGAAAAGACAATAGATGAAATGAGAGCGACCTGCTCTACTGCCAAACAATAATGGGACTATTCGACTACATAGTGGAAAAGACATTTAAAGTGCCGCCTGAAATACTTTATCGGCACGAATGCTTGGACAGTGGCATATTAGAGGGCGATATGCTTCCCTCACTGCCACCTGGAACCCCAGTCTACTGCCATTTCACATTGAATGTCGCCGAACATAGCGGTATCTGTATTGGAGACAGGATTGTCCATTTGGATGGGAACGGTCATATCATTTCCTCCACGCCCCATGATTTCCTGGCGAGGCTAGACGGCAGAAATCTCGCCGTAAACATCTACTATGCCGCCATTGGTAAAAATCAACCGCTTTCCAACGCATCCATCGCCCGCCGTGCGCTTAAGGCCATAGGCAGCTATCGAAACTACCATATTCTGACAGACAACTGCCACGGCTTCTGCATACGATGCATCAATGGGGAATCAAGCTGCCTAAGTGCCTGGAGCATCAGGTCTGTTGAAAACGCAATCACCTCTGTTTTTGGAACGGATGATTGGCGATGGCGATGCTGGGATGGCTGGAGATAAAGACCTGTACCACTCAATATTTGCGGGTATAGAGTATATTAATTTTCTTCCACTTCACGCCGCACTTCGGGCAGATTTCAAGAATCTCACTGTTTCCATGGTTTCTTGTTCGCCATTGGTGATGACCAATGATGGTGTGCCCAATTAGTATGGCTGGTGAAAGCCGCACTTGGGACATTCGCAGAGATAGAATGGGGATGACCAGCGACCCAAGGGGAAACGAGGTGGCAAAAAGCTATTCATAGTAGGGAAATCTACCTAGTTTTTACGATGAGTTTGCCGTCGACAACCTCAAGAGTATCGATATATTCCATGAAGCTAGTATCGTTTTGTTTGGATAGCAGCTGCACCAGATTCCTAGAATTGAGCAACTTCAGATAATTGGCGTCAATTGGCTTGCCCTTGACAAGGCAATCATCAATGTGCAAGTGCATTTTATTGTCATGTATGGCCACGCTGAAGGTGAATATTCCATTGAGATGGCGTCCCTGCATTTTTGGAATGGAATCCAAGGAAATTGACAAGTCAGCCTTGACCTTGTCGCCTTCCAGCCAGAATTTTGCCTTGTCGGCAAAGCCTTTTGTTTCAGGAGAGTATGCTATAAGCTGCGAAAACTCGTCGCTTGTGAATTTCAGCTCTGCCTTCTTATGGTTCTTGATGACATCCTTGATGGTATTGTATTTGACGTTAAGCTGTACTTGCTGCCTTTGATTGACGGCCTCATGCCTGATGACTGCAGGCTTATCATCCGTGTACTCGTTCTTGAACCGCCTGAAGAGATGATAGTAGTATAGAAACACTACCAGGAAAACAAGCAGTACAACTCCCAATGGAATGCCGCAGTACAGCATGATTTTCTTGTATTTTGCATTGATGCGGGTAGAAGGAGGCGTTCTCATAACATTTATTAATGCATATTTTCTGCATTGCTCCGTGTACAATTGATTTTGTGGCAATATATGTACAAATCTGGTAAAATCAAACATATTCAGCAATGGATTAATCCACACATCCAGGCGTCCAGATGCTCGGCCAGATAAACTGGTGCCATGAACCAATATCAATCAGAAAAGCATTACGGATATTGCCAAAAATACAATTTTGCATTGAAAACTTGATATTGCATTGGGGCTTGCTACATTACACTTGTTTTTGACGTAGTACGGCAATTTTTAGGACAACGCATATCAAAAGGAGCATGTTATGAAACATGAGACATTGAAGCAATGGATGTCCGATGCGAAATTGAACGGCAAGGAGGATAGCGACGGCTATTTTATTGTGACCCGCAACAATCTTGAGTTCAGCGTTGCCTATATGGAGGGAGAAGACTTGGTTGTATGTTTCTCCTCAATACTGGAATTAGCGGGACTGGATGACTCGCAACGGCTGGAGGTATTGTCTCAGGCTCTTACCTTAAATGGCGTAGGAAATTTGCCACCTTGCTGTGCCCTTTCATACGACGAGGAGGGCGATGTGATCTATTTACTATGGCAGCAATCGCCTGAACTTCTGGATGCTGCACGTTTTACCAATGCGTTCGAGGATTTTGAGACTGCTGCCTTGCAGGTGCAGAACTATCTACAGGGAATGCTTTCCGAGGAAGAAGGCAGCACTGGCAATTATGACACGCAAGATTTTGTGATAAAGGTTTAAGTCATAGTTTGTTGTGATAAAGGTTTAAGTCATAGTTTGTTAACTTTCTAAGGAGAATACGGACATGACCCTGGACGTAAATACAGTTCATACGTTGGAACGTCGTCGAGGTGAACTTTCAAATGAAACGGTTCATGCGGATTATTCGCGGACCAGCATGAAGGCAATCAAGGAGCACATTCTGACCAACTTTGGCTTCTGGAGCAAAACAAGGGTTTCAAGAGCCTTGGGAAACGAGCATGCTGCGGGTCATGACACCATGGCAAGGATGGGTGCCGCGTTGTCGCGGAAACCAATGGGGCCTGAAGGCGCAGGTGTACTGCAGATTCTAGCGAAGGTGAATGGAAAGTCCCTGGGCGTGATGAACGCATTGTCCGAAATCGGCAAGTTGGAACGCCAGTATGTCACCACCCATGCGCCTGACTTGTCAGCGCGGGCATTCTTCGCCACGGCACGCAAAATCGTACTTATGGCGCCAATGGTGGACCAGCACATACCCGCCAACATGACGCAAGCGGCACAGGCTGTCACGGATATTTCAACACAGTTTGAACAAATGGAACAGGCATTCAACGCAGATACCCTGCAGGAAGTGGACCGCATGCGCTCGCTATACGATTCCAAACTGCAACTGGCTATTCAAACTGGCAATTCGGAAATGGCGGATGCCGCACAACTGATTATGGCGGTGCTGGACAGCAAGAAGGCTATGTTGCAGGAACTTGCCAATATCAGCACACGGCTCAACAGTGGCATTCCAGATGCGCGGACTATGCAGGATGTAGGGAATGCCTTGGAGACAATGGCGCACGCATGCCTGGTGTCATACGGCAGTCCTGGTGAATTGCACGATTTGGGACGCGCCTCCCTCATCGGCGCAGTGCAAAACGGCATGAAGGAATTCTACGGTGTAATGCATCGGAGGGATATGGCGCGCATTGCCGCCTTGCAGGCGCAGATTGACATGATTGACTTCTCCAATAAACTGACCGTGGATTGGACAAGCGTGGACGGGCTTATCGATGAGGTCTCCAGTCTTGATGACAAAGTGTATTCGCAGGAGATGTTGGACGAAGGAGCAGCCGCCTTGCAGAAACTCAACAAAAGCGCACAAATGAAGTCGCTACTAGTGCGCTTACGCACCCTTGAGAATGACTTTAATGAGGAAAAGAGCGTCGGGAACGCTTCCTTGACGGCGATTTTACATGACGCTGGCGCAATGGAAATACCTGCTCATGAGACTAATACCTATGAGAGAATTAAGCGCCATGCGCAGGCACTTATGAACGCCATGAACAAGCAGTCCGCAGACAGGGTACTGGCTCCATTGGCGGCATTGAGCAAGGAACTGGAAGCCGCAAAGAGCGTGGAGCAGGCACGTGATTGCGGGCGCAGAATAGAGGCGGAACTTAAAACGCAACTGGATTTCCTGATGGCTCCCGAGGCGCCAGTATTCCCAAATATGCTGGAGAAATTGCGCAAGAAACTAAATGAGATGAGCACAGCCGCCATCATAAAGGAATGGGACCTTGTCATGGCCTCCATCGATGCTGGCGAACAGCATACCTTGCAGGAATTGTATGACAGCCTGGCCTCCCAGGAGCACATGAACAAGGAAACAGTCCAGAGTTCATTGAATCAGTTGAAGGACATTTCACAAGATAACCATAAGAGCGCAACACGTACACTCGAGACTCTTGGAAAGCAGGTGCGCGATTTCGACTATGGAACCAGACCCCAGGCCAAAGATCTCTTTGGCAAATTGCAGACCTTGTCAGGCAACATATCGGCGGTGCGGTCGGCTTCCGAGCGCACGATGCTTGCCAATGAGCAAAAGTCAATCAGCGACAAATGTGGCGAACTTGAGGCTGGACTTGCGACGAACTATGCAGAGGCGATGACGTTGCTGCCTAGCGAGACCCGTCTCACTTTGGACAAGGCTGGCAAGAGGGCTGTAGGCGAACTATGCCGTCTAGGCGGTTTTGACGCGAAACTGGCGCTCGCAATACTCAAATTGGGGCAAGATAAGCCCGGTGCATTGAGGCACTTGAACGATGCAGTCAATGCGAGGCTGGACGGCAAGCCAGGCGCAACAACCGCGCTGTTCGCGCAACTGGATACCCTGCTGGAAACAGATCCAGAAGTGGCTGATGCACTGCTGCAGATAAAACTCAAGTTGGCCTCTGGCATGGATGAAAAGAAGGTACGATTGCTGCATCAAGCGGCTGTCGCCCGCACAAAGTTCGACAGGGCAATGGAGGAACCCTCCAAGAACCTCTCCATGGAACGTCTGGGACTATACTACTTCAAGGGTTCCACGCCTAAGAGTTCCCTTCGCTACATGCTGGGCAAGATTGGCACGGCAGGCCGCAACCGTCCTGTAGGTCTGAACATGGCAATCCTGAAGAATCTCTGGCTGGACGAATTGACCAGTGATATCACCGATGATTCACCGCTGCCAGACGTGAAGGCGCGCTTCGCAGAGTTCCAGGCAAAACTGCCAGAGCCATTCAAGAGCGACACTAAACTTTTTGACGCAATGGCGTTCGATGTAGAGGAACTGCGCTTCGTGGAGGATTTCGGCAAAGCCCTGGCTGAACTTTCAGGGACAATGGACGGTGCCCGCGAACTCCAGAGCGCCTTCGACACACTGGCGGGACAGGACGATATATTCGCGGCCCGCAAGGCATTGGAAAGCCTGACAAGGCGCTACGCCAACTGCACAAGCGCAACTGGCGACCAGTTGATGGAAAGCGGCACTGGCGTGCGGCAGGGATTGTTCGCCGCCTGCGAGCAACTGCCTGATGAACTGGCCACGGCTTTCCAAATCGATGGCGAACCTACTGAAGAACAGCAGAAGGCAATAGAGGCATTCGCAGAGAAAGCCGAAGGATTGCGCAGCACAAGTGTGCTTTTGACCACACGAGCAAAGCGGCAGCAGGCTGCTTGCGCAGCCATCGTGGGAGACGTGGCGGATATGGACAGGACCATCCGCGCTGTAAAGGAAGTTGATGGCCAAACCTTCAAGCCAGGCAAGGTAAATGGAGCAAGTGTCGCCGTATGCATCCTTGCATTGCAGACTGCAGTCAAGGGAATGGAGAGAGACATGAATTTAGAAATGCATGCTCCGAAGGAGGCAGATCGGAAAAAGGCGGCGCAGAGGATGCAGTTGCGCTACAATCTGCTTGCATACGTCACATTCCCCGATGGAATGCATCTCTCCTCAATGTCTTCTCGTTTTAAATTTCTCATGGATGAAGAGGCCTCAAAACTCTTTGCTTTACGTCATCAAATCTTTACTTCTTTGCCAGAAGACCCCACTGCGGCAAAGGAGAAACTGAATAGGATTGCCAAGGAAATAGAGAGTTTCCTGGCAGCCGGCAACTATGTGGAAAAGGCAAAGGCAGTTCTGGCTTACAAGCACCATGACAGCCAAGGCACTGCACAAGTAGTCTGGGACAGTGCATTCGAAAATGTGAAACTTTCTGGAAAACGTTTTACTGCTGAACGGGACATGATATTCGACATGTTCCCACAGGAACTCGCTGGCAAGGCCGTGCGTGCGGCTAAGGCGCAAAGCAAACTGTCAGCCGCGGCGAAGGAAGATTTCGCCGCGGCGAAGAAATCACTGGATGAAACAACGCAGGCATTCAGCGGGCAGGTGCGCAAGGCATTGTCGGACGCAGTGCGCATTGCTGTGGTGGACACGTTCCTGCGCAGCGATCCGCCCATTGGCAGTGCGAAGGCATTGCGGCAGCAGATTTCGAATTTGCCAAACCAGCGTGCCCTGCGTGAAATGCCATTCTTCCAGCAGTGCCAGAAGACACTTCGGGAGAAACTGGCGGTGCCAGATGCTGTCAGCACCAATCTTCTGATTCAACTTCTAACAAATATTGATGACCGCATGTTCCAGAATATGGCAAAGAGCGTGAGCACACAAGGTACGCAGACATTCCTGATGGACTTGTCCGCTGCAGACCGTGCACCTATTGAGCGACTACTGCATCATGAGGACACCTTGCATCGCGCAACTGCGCTGATTTCAAGCATGAAAGAACCAGATGCAATGGTTACATTCGATTTAGGGATGACCCATGGAAGCACAGTACCCTCCGTCGCAGGGCATGCATCACCTGGTTCATCCCGCAGAG